>CAZRGY010000067.1:0-12555 GCA_964599715.1 uncultured Verrucomicrobiota bacterium
CTGCTTCACTTGGCACCTCCATAGAGACCCCTTGGGCAGCCGGTGCAGGCGGGGGTGCCACAATCTCCTCATCCTTCCCACCACAGCCACTAGCCAGCAATCCCGCCGCCAACCCAAAACCAATCACCCAATTATTTAGCGCAGATTTCATCGCAATTTTTGTCGTGTGCGTATGCGAAGAATCTGCGCCTTAGTATTACAATATTAAATAGGCATTTTGGGTGGTGACAAATTTATTAATCATTCCAATAACTTAACAAAAATGATTATTCGATAAGTTAATTTTAATGTAAATCAACGAGTTTCATTTGGATCAACTCTCGGTACTCAACCAGTGAATGGCCATAAGGACTGCCGGACGCGATATTTTGGCATAAAAAAAAGCGGAGGCCGAAGCCTCCGCTTGCACGCTATCTGATATTCTCCTGACTAGGGCTAGTCCTTCGGATGGATGGTCCACATACCCGTTTGCTTGCTCAAACTGGTATTGGTCGTTCCCAAGGATTTGGCCGGCAACATGGCCTCCGCGTGACCATCCACAAAGAGATAGTCGATGTAATCATTATGATACGCCTTCGGATCCACATATTGGATATCGGACGTCGTCGTGGTCGCGAAGTGCACGTTCGCGGTGTCGATGGTCTGATTCTCCAGTGATCCCTGCTGGCAGGTCGAACCACCTGTAGCCGCCGAGTTGTTGCGGCCACGGATGATCTCCGTCAACGCAATCGTGCCGGTCGGATCCTTCACCACCGAAGCATTCACGCCCATCTGACGCTGCGGCTCCTTGGCGTTATTCCAGGCATCACTGGAGTTCCAAGCATTGCCGGGGTTCTCGCCATGATACCAACGCAAACCGACACCCGTCAGACTGCCCGGATTCGGCGGCCATTGGCTCGTGGTCTGCGCCATAAAGGCCGGGGCTGCGCCACCAGCACCGCCAAAGTCCATCGAGTTCCGCGGCATCGCATAACTACGGCCACCATCCGGGAAGCGGGTGTCCGAAGAAATGAGCTTGTTCGACGGGCACTTCACCAGTTTCATCGCCGGGCTCCGCAGGTTTTGGGCGATCGAGTTACGACCCCCCTGACCATTTCTCGGTTCCCAAGCTCTCAATTCCGTCATGGTCTCCGGCCCGCCCATGTAGCTGTGCAGGTAATCATCCCACGACCACGCCACACCGGCCACCCAGCGTAATACCGCAGGCGGCAGCCGGTCCGTATTGTCGGCCTGATACATGCCAAACATCACGCCCAACTGTTTGGTGTTGTTGAGGCAGCTGTTCTGCAGGGCGCGCGCCTTGGCCTTGGCCAAAGCGGGTAATAGCATGCCGGCCAGGATCGCGATGATCGCGATCACCACCAGCAGCTCGATCAGCGTGAATGCGTGGCGCAACCGCATCAGCGTTCTTTGCTCGTTCTTGTTTTTCATAACTTGCTTGTTTTGTTGTTGGGCTTAAATGCTTCTTACTGGTTCTCGGTCGTTACTTCTCCCGTCTCCGGGTTGATCACATACCGCTTGCCTTTCGGGGCAAACAACACCCGTTGCAGGTAACGCGCTTTGACCATCTCCTCCTGGCTGGTCGGCACCCGCTTGAACTCCGCCATGTACCCGGTGATCGCTTCCATCAAGATGGGCAGGCTCATGTCGTGCGTCTCCGGCGTCGCCGACTCCTTAAATTCTTTGATCTGCTGCTCATTCATCCCCTTGAAGATGTCCTGCGGGCCGCTCTCCGTCGCCACTCCCGGCGGGGCCACAGCCACCACCTCTGGCGCACCTCCCGACGCATTGCCCCCGGCCGGAGCCACGGTGGCCGCGTCAGGCGTGGCCGTCATGGAAACCCCTTGCGCCACGGGTGCAGGCGGTGGTGCCACAATCTCTTCGTCCTTCCCACCACAGCCGCCTGCCACCAACCCCGCTGCCAGAACACTGGTAATGAATCGCATATTTTTTATTACAATTTCTAACAATTGAAGACGCCAGAAGATGATACTGGGTTTCATTTTGTTGAATAGGCATTTTGGGTGATTTCCTGCTGAGCAGGTTAAAATAAGTATATTCCAGTAGAGACTGCCGAAACAATGCAGGCGATGCCCCCTCAAAAGCGGACGCCCCGATGGAAAACCGTATCTATATGCAGGAAAACAGATTAGATTGATCCTCAGCGAAGCTTCCGGTGATCCATGCCTCAACCTTTCCGGGTAAAAGCGACCATCCTGTTCTGCTATCTGTTAATTAGGGAAACAGATAAAAGACGAAACCAAACAAGCATGCACTTGCATAGTTATTTTGAATGCCACATTAGGCAAACAGTCCGAGAAAGTTTTTCCTATTCACTATCACAGCCTGTTGATCTAGAGCAGCCAGAGCAAAATATCGGCCCGACTCCAAATCTTCCTCAACCCAGACTTGCCAGTAGGGGTGCTGTCAGGCTTACTTCTGGCCGTTTTGCGGTCAACAAACCGCCTGACTCAACGTGATGAACCCGGAATTGTTAACCAAAGCGAAGTCTCTCGGCTTCTCCGACCGTCAAATCGCCCATTTGACCGGCCAAACGGAGGAAGCCATCCGTGCTGAACGCAAAAAACAGGGCTTGGTCCCCAGTTATCGCCTGGTGGATACCTGCGCCGCCGAATTCGAGGCCTATACCCCCTATTTTTACTCCACCTACGACCGCGGGGACGACGAGGTGAAGAAGTCCGATAAGAAAAAGGTCATGATTCTCGGTGGTGGCCCGAATCGTATCGGCCAAGGCATCGAGTTCGATTACTGCTGCGTCCATGCCTCCTTCGCCCTGAAGGAAGACGGCTTCGAGACCATCATGGTGAACTCGAACCCGGAGACCGTCTCCACGGACTACGATACGTCCGATAAACTCTTTTTCGAGCCGCTCACGCTGGAAGATGTGCTGCATATCTACGAACGGGAGCAATGCTGGGGTGCTATCGCCCAGTTCGGTGGTCAAACACCGTTGAATCTCGCCCTCGGTCTCCAGCAAAACGGGGTGAACATCATCGGCACCTCGCCGCAAAGCATCGAAGTGGCTGAAGACCGCAAGCTCTTCGCTGCTATGCTCGACAAGCTGAGCATTCCCCAGCCGCCCAACGGCACCGCCACCACGGTGGAAGAAGCCGTAGTCGTGGCGACCAAGCTGGGTTATCCGGTTTTGCTGCGTCCCTCCTTCGTGTTGGGTGGTCGCGCCATGCAGATCGTTTACTCCGAGGCGGAGTTGCGCGATTACTTCCATCGCAATGCCGCGCTGGAGATTTCCGCCGGTCGCCCGGTGCTGGTGGACAAGTTCCTCGAAGACGCCACCGAGGTGGACGTGGACTGCATCACCGATGTCGGCCAGTTCGAGAATCCGGCCGACGGCACCATCGTCGTCGGCGGCATGCTCGAGCACATCGAGTTCGCCGGTGTTCACTCGGGTGACGCCGCCATGGTCCTCCCGCCGCATACGCTCAGCCAGGAGACCATCAAGACCATCCGCGATTACACGCACTCCATGGCCCGTGAACTGAAGGTCATCGGCCTCATGAACGTGCAGTATGCCGTGAAGGACGGCGTCGTGTATGTTTTGGAAGTGAATCCGCGCGCCTCGCGCACCGTTCCGTTCGTCTCGAAAGCCATCGGCCAGCCGCTCGCGAAACTGGCGGCCCGTGTGATGGCCGGCAAGACCCTCAAGGAACTTGGTTTCACGGAAGAGATCTGGACGAAGTACTGGGCCGTGAAAGAGTCCGTCTTCCCGTTCAACAAATTCCCCGGCCAGGACATCCTGCTCTCGCCGGAGATGCGTTCCACGGGTGAGGTCATGGGCCTCGACGACGACCTCGGTATCGCCTACGCCAAGAGCCAGATGGCAGCCGGTTCTTCACTGCCGCTCAAGGGCAAGGTCTTCATCAGCGTGGGTGACGCACACAAGGGTGCGGTCGCGGCCATCGCCAAGGATTTCGTAAGCTTGGGCTTTGAACTCGTCGCTACTGGCGGCACCGCCAATGTCATCGAAGAGGCAGGCCTGAAGGTGCAGCGTATCTTCAAACTGCAAGAAGGCCGCCCGAACGCCGTGGACTTGCTAAAAAACAAAGAGATCCAGCTCGTCATCAACACGCCTTCCGGTCAGGTGCCGCGTGCGGATGAGGTCAAGATCCGGGGCACCGCTGTGCTCACGCAGACGCCCATCATGACCACCATCAGCAGCGCCCGCGCTGCCGCCCTTGGCATCGCCGCCCTGCAGAAGGATGGCTACGGCGTGCAGACGATCCAGGAATATCACTGAGCACGCCCTAGCAAGATTGCTTGATTTCAAAAGCGTCAGCCACCACCGGCTGGCGCTTTTCCCTTTGCGGAGTCTGCTTCCCATCTTAGTCTCCGTCCGGTTCCTATGGCGCACTACCTTAATCTGGCAGACTGGGCAGTCATCTTTATCTACCTCTTCGGCGTCATCATCTTTGGGCTCTCCTTCGGCAAAGACCAAAAGAATACGCGCGACTATTTTCTCGGCAGCAAGAACATCCCGTGGTGGGGCGTAGGGCTTTCTATTGTCGCCACCGAAACCAGCGCCCTGACTTTCATCGGTGTGCCCGCCATGGCTTTTGGCGTCGATGGCCTGAGCTTCATCCAGATCATCATCGGCTACGTGCTCGCCCGGCTGGTGCTGGCGGCAGTGATGGTGCCGCGTTACTTTCGCGGAGAGATCTACTCACCCTACCAGTTGATGGGAGACTCTTTCGGCCCCGGAGCACAGCGCACCGCCGGTTTTCTCTTCATGATCGCCGGCACGTTGGCCGCCGGTGTGCGGGTTTATGTGACTTGCATCCCCATCAAGCTCATGCTGGATGTGGACATTCTTCCCGCCATCCTGCTCTTTGTCATTCTCTCGCTCATCTACACCTACATCGGTGGCATCAAAGCGGTGATATGGACGGATGCCGTCCAGTTCGTGCTCCTCATCGGGGGCGGGATCATCACCTTGGTCTATATCCCTAGCTTGATCGAAGGCGGGTGGTCTGGCGCTTTCAAGGAAGCGGCGGCGGCGGACAAACTCCATTGGTTCAATCCAAGCTTATCACTGAGCTTACCGTATAGCATCTGGATGGGTGTCATCGGCGCCACGGTACAAGTGATGTCTTCCCACGGCGCCGACCAGTTGATCGTCCAACGGGTGTTGACCTGCAAATCAGAAGCGGAAGGCAAGAAGGCGCTTTATTTCAGTGCCGTCATCATCCTGCCCATGTTCCTGCTCTTCCTGCTCTGCGGCACCATGCTCTGGGTCTATTACCAGCACCACGCACCGGCCATTCCGCTACCGGAGTCGCAGGCCGGGTTCAAGCAAACCGACTACATCTTCCCCATCTTCATCATCTCGGTCATCCCGAATGTGCTGAAAGGGCTGATCATCGTGGCCATTCTGTCAGCGGCCATGTCCTCGGTCAGCTCCACTCTTTCCGCGCTCGCCTCTGTCTCGACGATGGACTTGGTCAAACCGCTGACCGGCGGCCGCAAGAGTGAGGACTGGTACTTCCGCTTCAGCAAATACTCCACCATCTTCTGGGCGGTGATTCTGATTCTCGTGGCTTACCTGACACGACAAGCGACCTCAGTGCTCAACGTGGCCTTCTCTTTGAACGGCCTCACGAGTGGAGCGATGTTAGGCGGCCTCCTCTTGGTCTTCATGTGGAAAGGCGGCCGCAGTTGGCCCGTGGTAGCCGGCATGCTCGTTTCGCTCGCCACCATGATCTTCGTCAGCAAGTTCAGTTGGGAAGTGGTCGAAGCCGGCAATACCGTGAAGAAAACTATCGGCTGGCCATGGTATACTTTGATCGGCACCACCACCTGCCTCGTGGTGGCCAGCGTGCTGCGCCAGTTCACGGGCGACAAACCAGCACGCGAAAACTGAGCGCCGTAGATCAAATACCGGCAAATGGTAAAATTATCCTTAAATATTCACGCGTGTAACTGTCTGTGCGACAATACGGTTACAGGATTACGTACGTTTACGTATGGCATTTCAACAGAAGTAGTGTAAGCTCAAATTGATTCGGGTAGCAGAACGTTTCTTCAGCGGGGTCCCCCAACCCCCACCTCCTTGGCGTCTGTTGCCCGGATCACTTTTTCTCTCAAAAATCTCCCACTGGATTCTTCCCGAAAAACAGAGCCATCTTAAATTGGTGGGATTCGCTAATTTGCCGCTTTGGTCAGACTGAATTTCATCGTCACCGGCTCGAGCAGTGACTGGATTTGCTTTTTCAGTTCCATGGCCTTGGCCTCAGCTTCCGCCAATGGCAAACCCTTGGCCATACCTGGCCGCTTATGCCCGGTCGCATTCAACCAGGCATCACTGAGCAACTTGCGACGCTGGCTGATGAGTTTAAGCAACTGAACCTCATTACGCTGCAAGGAAGTATTCGCCAGCCGGTTGACCGCGATACCCGCCGTCAGTTCTTCGGCGGTTGTCGTGATGACAGGCTGATCGTTTTCTTTAAGTTGATAACGCCCCGGGGGCAGGCCCTTGATTTTCAACCAACGGGCGCCGATGCGCAGGTCGAACTCCTCCAAGGCGAGTGATTCTGCGTCCCACTTCACGTCGTAGGGCTGGGTGGGACGGACCGTCCAGAGGAAAGTTAGATTGCCCTTACCTGTCTGCAGATCCTCCAGAGTCGGTACCAATGCTTTCCCTTTGGTGACATCAATGCCGTGCGTCTCGATGTCTGGCTGTAACTTCCAACCACGCATAAGAGCTTGAGCCATCAACCAATGCCCGGTGGCATCCGCATGCACTCCATCTCGCGCCATGATGAATTCCGGCTTCGTCTGGCGACGCTTCGCGAGGTGTCGGCTCATGGGCCCGTGGATGTCATATACCTCCCACCCCTTGCTGCGCTGCTTCAGCAACCATTCCGCAAACCGGCCCAAAACCTCATCATACCCGACATAGGGTTTTTCATATACCGACAGACCGGCCGGCAGGGTCTTCTCTTTGATCGGTTGCGGATCAAAAACCGGTGGTGTCAGGTGGATGATCTTCGCCCCGGCGGCCTGCACCTTTTCCCGCAGCTTCAAGATGCCTTGCTGATGCGCCGCCATCCGGTCATCGCTGAAAGGATGGTAGATACCATCATTCATCCCGTAACAAGCGATGACGAGATCGGGCTTGGTTTGCGCCAGCACACGGTCCAGGCGCTCATGCAGATCGGGCCGGGGAAATTTGCCACCCGCATGACCAGGTTCTGAGAGGCCAGAAACGGTTTCGCTCGGCAGACCAAGACCAAGGAACTCGACGGGTGAATCTGGAAAACGCGTCCGCCACGCGGCTTCTAGGTAATCTACGTACGAGCCTGCGTAAGTGATGCTGTCGCCAAGGAAAAGCACCCGCTTGATGGTGGCGGGTAACGGTGTTTTCTCTGCGGCAGTTAAAGGCAACTTGGTGGCCAGCAAAGCCAGCCCGCTCGTGAGCAAGAAACGACGGCGATCCATCGGGGAGATCATGATGGCCGCACTATGCCAGCAGCCGGCCCAATCGCGCAATGCCTTCAGTGATATCCTTTTCACTGGCACCACCGAAGCTCAAGCGCATCTCGTGATTCGGCTTCGGACGATGCTTGTCATCCGCATAGGCCAGTTCACCCGGCACGTAGAGGACATCTTGGGCCAACGCGCGTTTAAAAAAGGCGGACTTCATGCCCGTCTTCAATCGCTCCGGTGTACGCGCCCAGACATACAGGCCACCCTCCGGCTCACGCCAGGCCACATCGGCCGGGAAATGTTTCTTGATGGCCGCCACCATCACCGCGGCCTTGCTGCCATACCGCGCGCGCAATTGTTTCAAGTGCCGTTCATACGCCCCCGTGGCCAATGCCTCCGCGAGCAGTTGCTGCAAGAGGTTCGCCGTGCCGAAATCATGATTCCCCTTGATGCGCAAGACCACCGGATACAATTCCTTCGGCAAAATCCCGAAACCCACCCGGATACCCGTGGCGAAGGGCTTGCTGTAGGTACCCGCGTAGATCACCCGTTCATTACCTGCACAGGTCAAGGCCGTCGGCACATCTTCGCCTTTGAAACGCAGCTCCCGATACGCTGCATCTTCCAGCAGATAAATAGGATGCCCCGCCGCCTTTTCATATCGCTTCAACAACTTCAGCGCGGCTGCCTTGCGCTCCAGTTGCGTCGTGTAGCCCGTGGGATTCTGATGATACGTCACCAGATACAACGCCTTGAGCTTCGGCAATGAACCCTCTTTACGCAGCGTCTCCAAACACCTTTCCAGATCTGCCAAATCCACGCCCTCCGGTGTCAGCTTCACTCCGCGGCAATCGATAGCGCGACTCTGCGCGATACCGAGGAAAACGAAATACGTGGGGTCTTCCACGATGACGATATCGCCCGGATCAAACAATGCTTCGGACAAAAGATAGAGAAATTGCTGTGAGCCGTTGGTGATGATGGTGCGGTCAACCGGGGCTTCAGCTTTCCCTCCATCCAATTGCTGCAAGCGCTTGATCGTCAACTCGCGCAACCGCGTATCGCCCGCACTGGAGCCATATTGCAACGCCGCTCTTCCACTGCCCGCCTTCGCCAGCACTCGTTGCGCCAGTTCTTGCGTCTCGGCCAGTGGCAACGAGGGATTATCCGTGAAGCCCGCCGCCAAGGAGATGATGTGCGGATGCTCCAGCGTCTGCTTCATCAGCCATGCGATGGGCGGCTCGGCGATACGTTGGCCGAGTTGCGATAGGGCGTTACGTTTCATGGTTATCGGGCGGGATACTGCGCGGAGAGGCTGGTAAGCGCAAGACGCTGTTATCACTGCGCCGGGGAAGATTCCATCAATCGCAGGAACTTCTCCACACCCTGCTGATAAGCCTCGGTGCCGGCCATGAACGTTTCGTTATGATCCCCATACACCTCGTGCAACAGCTTCGGCTCGTTCGCCGCCTGGAAATTACGCTCCGCGTGATGGAACCGTATGAGCGTATCTCCACGACTATGCATGATGAGCAATGGCACCTTGATCTTCGGCAACCGCTCCAGCGTGTTGTAATGGATCGAGGCCAATTGATGTACCGGCAGGAATGGAAACAGTTCTTTCCCCAGATCCGGCACGCTGGTGTAACTGCTCTGCAACACCAACCCGCCCACCTTGTAATTAGCCGCTACCCAGCTCGCGATACCGCCGCCCAATGATTCCCCGACCACGATGATGTTCTCGGGCTTGAACCCCTTGCCGATCAGCCAGTCATAACCCGCCTTCGCATCCAGATAGGTTCCTTCCTCGGATGGCTTGCCCGCACTGCGCCCATAACCCCGGTAATCGAACGCGAGGAAGTTCACCCCCAAGCCGTGCCAGACTCGATAGATGTTCAAGCGATGGCAGATATTGCCGCCATTGCCATGCGCGAAGAGCACCGCGTATTTCGCGAGGCCTGACGACGCTGGCGCCGGGAAATACCAAGCATTGAGGCGGATCTTGTCGTCCGCGGTCAGCCAGATGTCCTCGCCCGGAAAACCCACCTCATCCACCCGCAGCTCCATCTCGGTGCTCGGATGATAAACGTTACTATGCTCAAAGGCGCGCAGCAGCATGAATAGAATCAGGCAGACCGTGCCAATCTTGGCCAGCCGCAGCCAGCGTTTTCGTGTGACATCCTGCATGGGCGGTCCATCGGTCAACGCTCACATTATGCATTAGATGTTGGACGAAACAATCGATGACTATTATTTTTCAAGGATGCGAAAGTTCCCCGTCCTCCTGAGCGTATGTCTGCTCGCCTTGGTCTTTGGTGCCCAGGCCGCCCAGACCAAGATCCCCACCCTGGAAAAGATTCCCGGTGCCAAACCGCGCAATATCGTCTTCATCCTCGCGGATGATCATCGTTATGACGCCATGGGCTTCATGGGCCATCCGTTCCTGGAAACGCCCAACATGGACTACCTCGCCAAAAGCGGTGTTCACCTGAAGAATGCCTTTGTCTCCACCGCCCTTTGCTCGCCGAGCCGCGCATCCATCCTCACTGGCCTGTATCCTTACAAGCACAAGATCGTAGACAACAACACGCCCATCCAGCCCGGCACCATCTACTTCTCCCAATACCTGAAGCAGGCCGGCTACCAGACCGCCTTCTTTGGCAAATGGCATATGGGCGGCGAAGGCGATCATCCGCAACCCGGCTGGGACCACTGGGTCAGCTTCCGCGGCCAAGGCACTTATCTCCCCAGCAAAAACGGCCTGAATGTGGACGGCAAACGCGTTCCGCAAAAAGGCTACATCACCGACGAACTCACTGACTACGCCGTGGACTGGTTGAACCAACGCGATCTCAAGAAGCCCTTCATGATGTATCTCTCCCACAAGGCGGTGCATGCGGACTTTGAGCCCGCCGAGCGTCACAAGGGCCGCTACAAAGGCAAGCGCGCCCCCGTCCCTTCCGAGGTGACAGACAATGCCGACTACTACAAGGACAAGCCCATGTGGCTGAAAAACCAGCGCAATAGCTGGCACGGCGTGGACTTCCCCTATCACAGCGACCTGAACATCGACGAATACTACCAGCTCTATTGCGAGGCCCTGCTTTCCGTCGATGAAAGCATCGGTCGCGTCATCGAATGGTTGCGCAGCAAGAAGCTGCTGGACTCCACCCTCATCGTTTACATGGGTGACAACGGCTTCATGTTCGGCGAACACGGCCTCATCGACAAACGCGTGGCTTACGAGACCTCCATGCGCGTGCCCATGCTCATGTCCTGCCCCGAGCTCTTCCGCAAAGGCACCGTCATCGACAAGATGGTCGCGAACATCGATGTCGGCCCCACCTTCCTCGAAGTCGCCGGCCTGAAAGCCCCCGCTTACATGGATGGCTCCAGCTTCGTCGCCGTGGCGCAACAGAAGGAAGTCCCTTGGCGCGAGTTCTTCCTCTACACCTATTTCTGGGAACGCAATTTCCCGCAAACCCCCACGATGCACGCCCTGCGCGAAGATCAATACAAGTTCATCCGCTACTACGGTATCTGGGATACGGATGAACTCTACGACATCCGTTACGACCCCAAAGAGACGAAGAACCTCATCAACGATCCCGAGCACAAAGCCGTAGCTGCTCGCATGCGGAAGAAACTCTTCGAGGAATTGGAGAAAGCGGACGGCATGAACATCCCGCTCTTCCCGGACAAAGGCGGCTCGCAAAACCTGCGCCGCAAGGCCGGCTCCGAAGCCGCTGACTTCCCTGACTTCTTGCTGCGCAACAAGTCTGGGAAAGAATAATCCTTCAACTCCGCCTGTCCTGGTCCTGCGGGATCAGGACAGGCCGGGCTTTCCTATTTCGGCGTCGCTGCATCTGCCGCCCTCGGCGCATCTATGATCTCCACCAGCATCTTGGTCGATTTCACCGTCACCGGCTGCGTCGCATCCTGGCCGCCCACCTTCAATTTGACCTCCAGCGACATCGTGGTCGTCGAAGATACGAATTGTCCCTGCTCCGGGTTATAGACTACTTCCCCTTCCAGCTTCACATTCTCGAACTGCATCGCCGCCGCGGCGGGTGTCTTCCCCAGTTCGATCGTGGCCGTGCCGGAGTTCTTGATGATGGCACACCGTTTGCCATCCCGCTCCTCATAGCCACTCAAGGTCGATTGCACATTGAACTTCGCCACCGCCCCGCTGATCGGCATATCGAACTGATTGGTCCACGTATCGCCCGGCGCGACTGGCCGGTCTGGCAAACCTTCTGGCAATACACCTAGATGCTTGAGCTGTTCCTCGCTGAACTGCGCTTTGAGTAACCCGCTGGAAGTCCGGTCCAATCCCAACGTCACCTTGCGCAATAAGTTGGAGACACCCTCCAACCGCTCGATCTTCCCCTCCGCATCCGTCACATAAGTGAATTTGTTCCCCGTGATCTTCCGGTTCAGTTTGGCCAGCGCATTCGTGCGATCCGTCTTGGGATCGGAGGTCGAATCAAAACTCGCCGTAACGCGACCTCCCATATGCGCCTCGACCTTGTTCGCCACAAACTCCACCTCCATCACATGACCTCCCTCCGGTCGTTCACTCAGGATGGTCAGCGCGAGATCACGCTTCACCGTATTCCCGGAATTGACCGGCTGCGGCTGGTTCGGCAGCGTCATCGTGGCCTCCTGCACCGTTTCCTCCCGCGTAAGATAACGCTTCCCCACCACCCACTTCGCCTTCAATTCGATCGGCGGTTCCTTGGGTGGCGCTTCCTCGACAGGTGCCGCCTGCGCCACCGGCTTGGCCGCTGTTGCTGGCGCGGGCGACTTCTTGTCCCCGCAACCGGCGACCAGTAAAAGACCGGCCAGCATACAGGCGAGTCTTAAGAACTGGCGGCGCAAGATGTCGACTCCTTTAATCATAACAGAGAGATAGTTCGGCCAAGTTGGGTGTTCGCCTAAGTGCTATCACCCCCATTGCCCGCCGCAATGCTAAAAAAGCCGCCTTGCCCCCCCGCTTGACCGTGGCCTCCCATCATGCCATTTTCTATGTAATGAGATTTCCCAACTCCACCTCTTGCACCTCATTCCGTGGAACTGTTTTCATCTGCGATC
>CAZRGY010000068.1:0-12139 GCA_964599715.1 uncultured Verrucomicrobiota bacterium
TGTAATCCACGGCCGGGATGGCCTGCTGGTTCACGGCTTCAGCGGTGTAGAAGATATTCTTGGAGAGTTCTTCACCTTCATACTGCACCGGGTAGAAGAGCAGACCATTGTTCTGCTCAAACACCGGCAGCACCGACTTGCGGCTCACCGAGGTCCAGCAGCCGAACACGACGGCCACCTTGTCCTGCTCGAGGAGCTGCTTCGCTTTTTCAGCGAACAGCGGCCAGTTGGAGGCCGGATCCACCACGACCGGCTCGATCATGTAGGGCTTGCCGCCCACTTTCACGCCGCCGGACTTGTTGATCTCATCGAAGGTGAACAGGAGCACGTCTTTCAGGGACGTTTCGCTGATCGCCATCGTTCCGCTGAGGGAGTGGAGAATGCCCACTTTCACCGTGTCAGCCGCAGCGGCGCTGAACGCCACCATCGTGGCGGCCACACCACCGAGGATTTTTCCGAACATCGATTTCATATTGATATCTATTGCTAGCTAAGTTTCAGGTTGGGATTAGAACAGGTAGGAGACACCTGCACCGATCAGGAAGCGGCTGGCCGTAGTGCCATACGCATTGACCAGGGAGGAGTTGTCGTAACGGATCTCAGGTTGGATCTTGATGTACGGCACCGGCTTGATGTTCAGGGTCACCGCCACGCTGGCGATTTCCTGGCCGGCGTTGGCCGCAAACGCGAAACCACCCGGACCCACACCGCCCGTACCAGCACCATCTGAGTCATTCAGATATTCCGCACGGATGGCCAGAGCCACCTTCTCGGTGAAGGAGTAGGAGGTCCACAGACCGGCCGAAGTGAGCGTCGAGCCACCGCGGCCCGGGGTGTCGAAGTCGAAGTAGTCGAGTTCCGTGCCGAAGCCCAGCTTGTCCGTGGCCTTGTAGCCAGCAAGCAAGGAACCGCCGCGCACTGAACCGGCACCTTCACGACCGGAGAAACCGATCAGGCTGAACCACAAGTTATCCATGGGCTTGATGCCGATGGATCCCAAGACGGTTTTGTTGTTGTTGTTGTCAATCGGACCGGCATACATGCCGTTCTGCACGCGGACCTTCATGTCCACCTTGTCAGAGAAGGCATAGCCAAGTTGCACGCCAGCGGAAGGACCGTTACCGGTAAAGAACCACTGGTAGCCTTGGGAGAAGTTGTCGTTCACCGCACCGCCGTCACCCGACTCATAGTTGAGGAGGGAGATAAGCTGACCGGCCTTGACATTCAAGCCCGTGCCGATGGGGACGTTCATTTCGACGTAAGCCTCGCGCAACTCGTCAAAGCCTTGCACAGCACCGCCGGTATTCACCATGGGAGCGTCTTCGCCCCACATCATGGAGAACTTGTAACCGAAGTCGAACTCGTCGCCGCTGGCTTCCACCGGAGCGCTGGCGAGCGTCAGTTTGACTTTGTTGATGGAGAAGGATCCGTTGCGGCGGTTCCAGACATTGCCCACCACATTGCCAGCCTCGTTGTCGGCCGTGTCCCAGAAATAGGAGGCCTGCACGAAACCGGTCATGGTGATATCACCCAGGGCTTTCACCATACCGGGAGAACTGTCGCCTTTCGAAACCAACCCCTCTTTCACAGCGAGGTCTTCCAGGGCTTCCAGACGTTTCTTCAGGATGTCATTTTCCTTTTCCAGATTTTCCAGCCGCTTGACCTCGGCAGCCGATTCGGCTTTCAGGCTAAGCGCGGGCACAGAGGCGAGAACCGCCGCTGCCAGACACGCATTTAGAGATGAACTCTTTAGACGTTTGTATTTCATAGGGTTGGTTGTACTTGGCGTATCGGTTCGTGACGCACGAACCAGTGAAGCGCTCTTTAGCGTGGGGAATGCCAACTCTTCCAAAAACAGCCCGTTTCAAATGAAAGAAATTCATCGCCTCCAAAAATGACTCTCATACAACCCGGTAAACAGGCGTGTTTATTGACAAAAATTGCATGCCATCAAAACAGTACGCATTCCCCCAAATCGGCTTCATACCTCCCAAATGAATGTCACATGAATGTAACCGTCTGACTGTCACCAAATGGCCCTTACACGCCTTTACCAAGGTGAGCAAAAGTAAACACAGCCTCTCGAAAACCTTGAAATAACGCCTAGAAAACACCACCAGAAGACCGATACGAAGGCGAGAAACGGGAAATACTACCTAAGGGGAGATAACCAAAACTCGATAAAACCGCTGCGGGCTATGCGCGGCATCAAATACCATCATCTCCTGAGAATCAGCTTGGCTTGGGGTGGACAAATTTAGCCACTCCAACGCGTTCAGACTCTCCTTATATTGCACTTGGTATCGTTGCCCCACCACGGCACTCCAACGTACCTCCCGACCTGAAACCTCACCGCTAACTACCACCGTGAACGGCACAAAAACCTGTCGCAGCATCTGGTTGTAGCTGTCCGAAACGACCAAATTGCCGGAAGCATCAAAAGCCAGCCCATAAGGATTGAAATAGCGACCCGTCTGGTTCACCCCATCCACATATCCGGAATCCTGACCAGCTCCGCTCACGGTGCTTACCCGTCCGCTCGCATCCAGTTTCCGGATCACATGGTTTCGGGAATCTGCGACATATAAGCTACCGGACGCATCAAAAGCCAAACCCGCCGGATTCCAAAACCTCGCTTCCGCTCCGACACCATCCACCCATGCCGCCTCACCA
Organism: uncultured Verrucomicrobiota bacterium; assembly: GCA_964599715.1. Taxonomy (GTDB): domain Bacteria; phylum Verrucomicrobiota; class Verrucomicrobiia; order Limisphaerales; family JAEYXS01; genus JAEYXS01. The sequence goes on from CAZRGY010000068.1 coordinate 2,674, forward strand.
CCAGCCCCAGCCACGGTGCTGACGACTCCATTCGTCTGCACGCAACGGATGACATGATTGAACCCATCGGAAACATAAACCTTTCCATCCATCGAGATCGCCACATCGACGGGCCCATTAAATTTAGCATTGGCAGCAGGGCCATCCTCCCAACCCCAGACATCAGGCGTACCAGCCACCGTCTCCACCATCCCCGCCACGGTGATCCGCCGGATGGTGTGATTCCCGCTATCGGCCACCCAAATGTTACCGGCTGCATCCCGCTTCAACCCCAAGGGTGACCGAAACCGCGCAGCCGCCAAAGTGCCATTGGTATTTCCGGGCGTGCCCGCCAGTCCCGCATAGGTCGTGGCTACTCCAGTTAGCGCCACCCGTCGCAAGATATGATTCCCTGTATCCGCCACCAACAAAGCCCCATCATTACCGATGGTCAGTCCGAACGGCGTATCAAACCGGGCGGCACTACCAGTCCCATCCGCAAATCCAGCCTCCCCTACTCCACCAGCCACCAAGGAAACGGTGCCATCGGTGGCAACTTTGCGGATGACATGATTACGGCTGTCCGCCACATAGAGATTACCCTGCGCATCGAAGACCAATCCCGCCGGATCATTGAACTTGGCGGTCGCCAGCGGTCCATTCACATATCCCGGCTCGCCAGACCCCGAATTCAAAGTGGTCACGGCATCTTGCGCCAAGCTTGGCAATACCGACAGCAACAGCCCAGCCAACCAAAGGCTGGCTTTCAGCTTCCACCGGCTCTGTTGCTTCCGTTGCATCAATTCGTTGCGCTAATTACTTAACGCCCGCGCCGCGTCAATCGCTCGGACATCGGTTGCGCCATCATCGGCTCTTTCGTACGTTCTGGCACCAAGGTCGGTTTCAGTTCCTGCCCTGCCTTGGTCACCAACCGGCCATCCTTCATATAGACATCCTCTACATAGTATGGCTCACCCGTGCTGCGCGCACCGCCACCTTTCGGCTCATGCCGCAAAAACTTCATCATCTCTTCATAATTGAATGGTCGCGAACCACGCCGCCCGAAGACCACCGTCTGATTGCCCGATTCATCCACCACCCGGTCGCGGTCCAAGCCACGGGATACCGCCACCGCCGGTTCATGGGTATGATATGTGGCGATGAGTTTCGGATTCGGCTTGGGACTGAAGCCCATATGCTCTGGCACATTCTCCGGAGAGATCATCTGGATGACCCGCAGGCCGTTCTTGCCATCGGCCACCAAAGCAAACATGGAAGCATTGACCGAACCGATCTGCACCGCCCGCGCATCGTTCAATTGCCCCTGGGCATTGTACATCATCTCAATCTTCGGTTTGGTCGGATTCTCGATATCCACGATGGCCAATCCCTCAGCACCATTTGGCACATAAGCATAAGTGCGGGCCACATAGAGGCGTCCCGCAGACTTCAGTGGCACCATCGCCCCATTGACCATCACCGGCTTGATTGGGTCCGTGATATCCACCACCTTCAAACCGTCGGCATCCGAAATGAACGCGTAACGGAACTGCACCGCGATCGCCCGGGGCGAATTCAGCCCAGACGTCAACTCACCCACCAGCTTGGGCTTGCTCGGGGTGCTCACATCCACCACGAACAACCCTTTCTCACCCACCACATAAAGGTTATTCCCGGCCATGTAGCTATGCATCGCCCCGGTCAGTTTGCCTTCAGGATTGAACTTCGTGACATCGCTGTCCTTGAAGAAGTTGTTCGTCGGTTTGCCATCCACCAGCGTCCCCACGAACACGATCACCAATCCCTCTTCCTTGTCGGTGACATAGACGGAACCGTAAGTGAGGCTGATCGGTTGCTCTTCATTCTCGGGTAACCGGACGCGTAACGGGTCGATGCCCAGCGTGCTCGGCAAGGTCACTGAGGTCGCATACTTCGTACGCACATAAGTCCGTTGCCCCAAAGGCGAAACCGGCGCGGTCACGATGCGTTCCGAGAAACCTTTCTGGTCGATATTGGCCACGTCAAACACTTCAAAGCCTCCGGGGCCATTCGCCGTGTAGAGGTATTCACCGCGCAAGGTCAGGTCGAGGATCTCATGTGCGTGATGATGATAGACTTCTTTCAACTCACCATGGTTCTTCTCGACATGCTTTCGATAATTGTCCGGATATGCGAGCCGGTGCAAATGGCTGCCGATGGCCGCCTGCGGCTCTTCCAATTCGGTCCACACCACCGCTTCCAGACCGCCCTTGCCCGCACCCACATAAGCGTAGCGCCCGAAGAAATTGACCGTGCCCGTGCCGAAGCCGAGCAACTGCGTCAAGATCGCATTGTTGTCATTGTCTTTTGACGCATGGCAATCGGTGCAATTCTTCGTCGTGCCCACCCCGCTCGTCGTATGCGGAAAGTGCGGATTGAAAGCTTGGCCACTATACCCTTCAGCCGAAACCGTCTGTTGCTGGGAATAGACCCATTCACGGTTCGCGTTTTGCGAACCCACTACCACGGCACTCGATGAGCGGAGCACCGCCATGCGATTACTCTTCACCGTGCCATCCACTCCCAACATGAACACATCATCTCGCACCACTTGCGGATTGTAAGAGGTGAAGTTGCGCGAGGTCATCCCTTCGAACTTGTTCAACGCCACGCGCTGATTCGCCTTCATCGGCAGGTGACAACCAAAGCAACTCGTAGCCCAGGAGGTATGGCATACCTGACAGGTCAGTTTGCTGTTATCATGCGCCAGTTGCTCGGGGCATTGCTCGGGCTCAGGCACGCTGCCCCAATTCGAACCATCCAGCCGGAGCGTTTTGGCAAACGCCGCCTTGGCATTGTAGTGTGACGACTGCGGGTCCACTACATCCACGGTTTGCGGCACTTCCCAACGCACATCAGGCGAAAGGCTGCTGCGTTGATAGAGCTTATCGCCTTCCCTGATAAAGCGCGGCCCCCAAGCGGTCGTGCTGTAATTCAGGTCGATCTTTCCGCCATTACCCGAAGTCACCAAGGTGGGCCGGGCACTCACACTGCCGTGACAATCAATGCACTCGATCGTCGTCGCGGCCCGCGGTTCCACATAGAGGTTGCCGTTACCGTGCACGTCTGTCTCGAAGTGACAATCCACGCAGTGCATTCCCCGCGCCAAATGGATATCTTTCAGGTGAACCCCTTTGGAGAACTTGTGCGGATCATCAGGATTCACCACCTTGTCCTGCTCATCCAGCATGTTGCCCTTGCGATCTTTCTTGAAGACGGCGCGAAACACCCAACCGTGTCCGTGGTAGTCGGCGAACTGCGTGTGTTTCAGTTTCGGATTCAACTCCGCCACCTTCTCCAGAAAATCCAGATCACCCCAGAGGCCACGAGCCGCCGCCGCCTCGGGGTTATTCTTCACCGCACTCACCATCTCTGCATCCGTCGGGTTCTTCTGCTCCTTCGGATACATGTGTTCACCATCGCTCTCCTGATCCCACCAAGTGTAAACGAGATACGGATTCAAGAAGAGATTGCACTTGTTCATGTGGCAGTTCATGCACTGGCTCGTCGGGATGGCCCGGGTGAATTCATGCTTGATCGGGTGACCGCGCTCATTCTTGCGGATGGAGGTATCTCCGCTGAAACTCAGTCCCTGATGCCCATACTTGAAATACCAGCTTGAATGAGTCGGTGAACGATCATTCGCATAGACCACATGGCACGCCGTGCAACCGCTGGAACGGTAGTCACCCGGATGATTGTTCGAGCCCATGAAGTCCAGCAACGGATCGTGCAAGCGGGTCTTCTGCAGGTTGAGGTAAACAGGGTCGATACGGTTCAGTGTCCCCAAGCCGCGCTCGGACAAACGACGCAGTGGCTTCCCGGGAGGTTCCGTTACTGTTGGCACGCCGAGTTGCAACTGCTTCTCCCCTCCCTTCTCAAAGATACGCAAGATATTGCCCGGTTGGGCCAGAGCGAAGCGTGGCAGTGGGTCTAGATAGGGTACGATGCCGTGATACTTCGTATCTTCGGGCGTGACCGGGGTGGGATTCACCAGACGCAGCGGCACGCCATCTACACCATAGGCTTGGCCATACTGATAATTTTTATGGGGCGAGCCGCCGTTGTTATAGAGCGCCGCGCCCCAAAGCATTGCGCCATGCCGCATCATACTGTGACTGACATTCCGGATCTCCTGCTGATGACACAGGCCGCACGCTTTATCCGCCACGCGCAGATCGCCCGGGTTCACGAACTGGATGAACTCCGCCGATTCTTGGTTCAACAATACCGAGGAATCATTCGGGTTCGCCGAAGTCACCCACAATTCCGGGTGACGCGGCTCCACATGAGCCTTGCGCATCGTCAATCCCGGAGCCGGATTGCCGCCATGGCAATCGGTGCAACCCAGCACGACATTGGGCGACACATGCATCGTGTGATTATCCGAGCCCTGATGGCATTCGATACAGCCACGGCTCTTCAAGTGCGCGGTTTCGCGCGACTGGTCGATCCAGTTCACCGCCGGCAATGGGCGCGGCTCCGCCGGTGGGGCGATCGGCACCGATATGGCCGGGCCGTAGCCCGTGCTCGCTGGAGCGGCCCAGAGTGATCCGGAGATGGCCACTGCCATCACCAGCCATGCCAGAAGGAGTTTCATCTGTTTCATGGTCAATAGGTAAAAGTCAGCGCCAGCACGGCGCTGTATAAAAAGCTGTCCACTTCCCCGCGATTGCTCACGGAGCCAAAACCCGGAACCGGGTCCGGGTTCGTTTTATAGATGTCCTTGTATCCCTGCCCGGGGATCAACACCCCGAAGCCGGTGGATAAAATGACATTGTCCGTCAGGAACGGCCGGTATTGCACACCCATGCTCAAGTCCCAGCCCAATTCGTAATCGATCTTGTCCGTCAACAAAGCGGTGCGGATGGAATCCATCGCCACGAAACGGATATAGTTCGCATTCGCGAACGCCTTCAGCTTCGGCGTGACTTCCGCTTCCAGTCCCAAGCCGGCGATGAAGACGCCGGGATTGACGAAGTTCGCTTGCCCTTGGGTTTTGCTCGTACGGAGATTGGGGACCAGACTGTTGCGCTGTTTCAAGTTCACCACAGTTCCGCCGAGATTGAAACCCTGCCGCACATAAAAACTGAACGGACCGCCCACGAAGTTCGGGTTATCCACAATCGTATCGAAGCCACTCGCGGTGCCATCATCCACATCATTATCGCCTGAGGCATAGATCACCGAGGCTTTGTAACGCATCCAGTCGCGGTCATATGAGACTTCCATCGCGGCCATCCAGGCGGAGATATCCACCTGTTTACCGGCGAGGCCGTTGAAGTCATCTTCACCAAACGCGTAATACAGGGCGTGCGACACATTCCAACGCCCGATATGTCCGTCGCCAGCCCAGCCGACATAATAGGCATTCACATCATGCGGGCGCACCGAACCCAGCGGCGCAGGCCTCACGATGTTCCCGTTGCGGTCATAGTGCGTATCTAACTGGTCGAGATTCGCATGAAAGCTGACCTGGGCGGTGTATCCCTTAAAGATGAAGTCCTGCCAATAGAGATTGGCGATGACGACCTGCTGGTTCCGCGCATCGAAGGTGTTCAACTCCGAGTTCGTGTCTTTTTCCCGCATGTCGAACCCGACGGCATTATACTGGATGCGGTTGTTCCACGCGTTGCCGAAAAGGCGAAAACCAAGGTTCGTGTCATTGAAGATCAGACCGCGAAAATCACTGATGAACGTCTGGTTACCACCACGGAACGCGATGAAATCGTAATTGTCCGAGAGATCACAGACGTGGATCTCGGCGAACGCTTCCTGCAAGGCCCAGTGATCGCGCGTGCGCACTGTGTTCTGTTCACCGGTCAGGTTGCCACCGTTCACCACCTGCCCATTCAGGATCGCATCGATGTCCCCTGGGTTCACCACGCCACCATTGTTTGGCGGCGGCTGATTATTACCCGGACCACCGGCCAATTGCCCACGTGCATCGGGAGAAACCACGCCGACTTCCTTTGTGTAGACGTGGTTGATATTGAAGACCGGCTGCAGCCGTACCAGCCATTCCACCGGCTTGAAAACCGTCTCCCCTTTGAACAGGTCGATCGCAAATGAAATGTTGTTCTGGATGGAAACCTGTTCACCCCGGCCGAAAAACTCTGACGACCCAGGCAGGGCGGCGCTGATACCACTCGGCACCGGGATGCGTCGCGCCTCCACTTCGGTCAACGTGGAAGCTGTGAGGTTCAGGAAAATATCCTGCCCGATGACGGGCGAATCCCCTTTCAGATAACTCTGGCGATAAGGATGCCAGAGGTAAGGGCGCTCATTCTGAAAAGGCGTCTCGATATCGCCGCTGGTGTAGCGACGCCAGGGCGCGAATGGCACCCGCCAGCGGTTCTCCCTGACTTCCGTGTTGGGTGGGATCGCTACCGCCGGATCATGTCGCAAGCCATTGCTGGAAAAATGCGGATGTGTCGGCAGATTCCGCCAGAGATCTCCCCGGGGCAGTTGTAATTCTTTCGGTAACGGCTCTTCACCATAAGGCACCGAGAAATCTTCCCGGCGCTCCAAGGTCACCATGCGGACGGGTGAACGAGGCAGGCGAAACGCATCCGTCAACGGTTCCCAACCAAACACCGTGGGCGGAATGAAAGGCAACAGCTCGAACAAGCGGACCGGTTCACGCGGCAAGGCGAGTTCGGAGGGAACAGGTTCTTCGCCGAATAGAGCCGGAAAGCGAGGATCCTTTCGGAAATAAGGCTCAGGCGGGGCTTGGTTCCCTCCGCCCGGATCGGGATTGAACTGCTTTGGTGATTGAGGCGCAGGCGGACCAGTCTCCGTAATCACTGGGCGTAATGGTCCTTCATCCGGAACCAACGGCAGTTTAAGCGGTTGCGAACCTGGATCAGGATTGAATTTCTCCGGCGACAGCGGCGGTATCGGAGTCAGATCAATGCGCGGAATGAAGGCCGGTCGATCGCGATACAGCGTCGCAGCGGGAAACGCCGGCACCCAGATCGGGTCGGGCGAGAACTCATCCGGTGACAAGGCCGGCGGCGTGACGATGAGTTCACGGTAAGGCGACACTTTGCCGGTGAACTGGTTCGTAGCCGATTGCAGCCACGGTGCAGAAGCGGGTTTGTCCGCTGCGAATGCGCCCCAGCCGGCCATGACACCGGCGAGCGTCACGCAAACGCGCATGTGTTTGCAGATAGGCGAGCGGCGACTCATGCAAACAGCCTCCCCTCCGGCGGCAACGCTTGCCGAATCTGAGAACGGCAACTATTATGCTTCAGCCAACAGGCATTCTCATGTTTCGCAAACTGCTGTTTCCAACCATTCTCGGATGCTTCGCCTTGGCGGCCACCAGTCAGGCGGCCATGACCCTGGCTGAAGTGCAAACAGTGCTCGCCCAAGCCGTGACCCGGGCTGCGCAGATCTCCCCGAACAGCGTGATCGCCGTGACGGACCGTGAAGGTTACGTGCTGGGCGTGTGGAGCGTGAACGGCACGACGCCCGCAACCGCAGATTTTACCAACCTCGTGGCGAACGCCATCGCCAAGGCAGGTACCGCCGCGTTTCTCAGCAGTGACCAGCATGCCTTTACCACCCGCACGGCCGGTTTTATCGTGCAGCAAAATTTTCCTCCCGGCGTGCAGAACCGTCCGCCCGGCCCGCTCGTAGGCGTGAACTTTTCCAACTTGCCGTTCTCGGATGTGAACCGCTTCAAAGATCCGGCGACGTTTGTTCCCGGCGTGGTCAGCGGCGTCAATGGCGCAGCCGTCCCCACACCAGTCACTGGCGGACTGGCCGGCACGGCGGGCGGGGTTCCGCTTTACAGTGGCGGTAAACTGGTCGGCGGTATCGGCGTGGCTGGTGATGGTGATGGAGCCACGGATATCACGCCGCAAACCGTGTTGGCGGCTGATGTGGATGAAGATGTCGCGTTGGCAGGACAAACTGGGTTCGCTCCCGCGGGAGCCATCCACGGCACCGGCGTTTTCATCGATGGCATCCGCGTTCCCTATGTGGAGTCCAGCACCAGTCTGGGAACCGTCACTCCACTCGGGGGCATCGGCGTGAACTTCGCCGCTTTTCCCGTGATCGCCAGTCCGGCATTGGTTTTCCCGGCCGCCAGTCTTGGTAACACCACCGGCGAATTGCGCCAGCCCATCATCGCCGATCCTTCTGCGGTCGCCCTGCCTGGCGGCACGGCCCGGCTCACAGCACCGGAAGTCACAGCCATTCTCGTCGCCGGTGCGGAAAAAGCCCGCACCACACGCGCAGGCATCCGCCTGCCCCGCGGCAGCCAGATGCAATGCTTCATCTCCGTGGTGAGCAACCCCAATGTGGATGGCCAACCGCCCGTCGTGCTTGGCACTTATTGCACCTCGCCGGATGCCACACGTTTCAGTTGGGACGTGGCCGTGCAAAAAGCCCGCACTGCGCTTTTCTTCTCCAGCGGCACGCGCGCCTATTCCACCCGCACAGTCGGTTTTATGGCTCAACAAAATTACCCGCCCGGTATCGAGAGCACTACCCCGGGTATCTTCCTGGCTTTGCAAGAGCGCTTTTCCCTCTTCCCGAAAAATGTGACCAATCCCTTGAACGGGGCCGTGGTCACCACTGATGCCGGAGCTGTCCCGGGTGCACCCAACGGAAACCTGCCCAATGGCATCACCATCTTTCCTGGTGGCATCCCGCTGTATCGCAACGGCGTACTCATCGGTGCCGTGGGGGTCAGCGGTGATGGTGTGGATCAGGATGATCTTGTCGCTGCCGCGGCGGCCGCAGCGCTCGACCAGATCTTCCTGCCCCCCGAAGCCATCCGCGCCGACCGCACGGTCCACCGGGGCGCCCGGCTGCCCTTCATAAAATTCCCCCGTAACCCGGCCCTTTGACCGTCGCTGATGATTCGCGCCGTTCATGGTTTTCCCGGAGTATTATGGTAGCCATGGCAGGTGACACAGGAATTGGGCACCCCGCCTTTCGGGCTGTGACAGGAGATGCAATTATCCTTTTTCGGCATGAGAATGTCTGCCGTGGACCGGCTCGTCTTCGCTGAATGACATTCCGTGCAGGCTACAAAACTGTGAGGCTGATGATTGAACTTCGCATGGGTCATCCAGCGGTCAGGGATGAACGGCTTTTGCATGGTAGGAAGACCGGCCGCCGTCACTCCCGGAGTATGACAATAAACGCATCCCACAAAGTATCCGCGTCGCACCGTTTCACCACCACCTGCCTGATTGCGGTCACCGGTCATCAAGACCGAACGCTCCAGTTCCTCACCGGTCGGGAACAATTTCTTTAAAGCCTTCTGTTGTTCCTGGGAAAAACGATCTTGATCCTCTTTGCGGGTCATCCCCTGTCGCGCGGCCAGATCGGCATATTGCCGGGGCAGGCTGCGTAGAAAGGCACGGACCACATCGGTATCGCCATGCGGCAATTGTAGTGTCGGGTTGGCCGGATCGAATTGCAACGAATG
>CAZRGY010000069.1:0-12128 GCA_964599715.1 uncultured Verrucomicrobiota bacterium
GGCGGCCGGTTGTAAGGAGATCAGTGTGGATGAACCCTCCATGAGCTGCTACGCGTACAAGGAAGACACGAAGCGTTTCGTGGATATCTTCAACCGCACGGTGGAGAGCGTGGTGGGCAGGACGCGGATGTGCACGCATCTCTGCTTTGGGAATTACAAGGCGCGTGCAGTGGGGTTGCGACGCATCAGCCCGATGTTCCCGGCGTTTCTCGACATGAAGGCAGACGAGATGCACGTGGAGATGGCGAGCCGCGAATTCGCGGAGATCGAACTGATCACGGACATCGCAAAGCGCATGGATGTGGCTGTGGGAATCATCGATGTGAAGAGCTATTACATCGAGACGCCCGAGGATGTGGCCAATCGGGTGAAGCTGTGCCTCAAGTATGCTCCGGCTGAGAAGTTGGTGTTCGCGCCAGATTGCGGGCTGAGCCAGACGGCGCGCTGGGCGGCGAAGAAGAAGCTCGTGAATATGGTGGAAGGCGTGAAGCGAGTGAGGTCGGTGTGAACACGGCGGCACTGAAAGGGGAAGCACTTCTGACGGATGTGCAGGCTGCTAAGGCCGATACTTCCACGTTTCATCTTTGGTGGCTGGGGCAGAGTGGTTTCCTGTTGCAATGGCAGGGAAAGCATCTGCTATTCGATCCCTACCTTTCGGATTCATTGACCAAGAAATATGCCGCTACCGATAAGCCGCATACGCGGATGACGGAGCTGGTGATCGGGCCTGAGCTGTTGGATTTTGTGGATGTGGTGACCTCAAGCCACAATCACACAGACCATCTGGACCCGGAAACGATACAGCCGTTGGCAAAGGTGAATCCCCGACTGGTGATGGTGTGTCCGGAGGCGAATCGTACTACGGTTCGAGAACGCTCCGGATTGCCAGAAGATCGAATCCAAGGTCTGGATGCGGGGCAGAGTTTGTCCGTAGGAGGATTTGAATTTCATGCGATTCCCGCAGCACATGAGAAGCTGGATAAGGACAAGGACGGGCGGCACATCTATCTGGGTTTCGTGGTGAAGTTCGGTCCGTGGGCGATTTATCACAGCGGGGACACGATGCTGTTTGACGGTATGGTAGATATCCTGAAGCCATACCAGGTGGATGTGGCTCTGTTGCCCATCAATGGGCGTGCCCCGGAGCGGCGCGTGGCGGGTAATCTCTGGGGACGCGAGGCGGCGCAGTTGACGAAGGATATCGGGGCGAAGATGGTGATTCCGTGTCACTACGACATGTTCAGTTTCAACACGGCCACGACGGAGGAATTTGAACGCACCTGCAAGGAAATCGGGCAGGAGTATCGGGTGTTGCGGAACGGAGAGAGGATGTAGGGAAGCTCGACAGGAAGTTCCAATTGAGAAGCTCCAGGGGCTCTTTCGAGACCACTATTTACTTGTCTATCATTCGGGCAGGGGGAGGATGGGATTATGCGCACCAAAATAGCTTCTTTGTTTTCTATCGCATTGTTGTTTCTGTTGTGCGGCTGCCTGGAGTTCGAGGAGCAGAGCATGTACTACCGGTATGATGAGAAGACGGATACGTTGTATATCTTTCAGGATTACCGGGGCATCACCACTGATAGCGGGGGCAGGCTGAGCGCGGATGAAGTGCAGCAGTTGGAGTCAGTCCTGAAGACGGAGCGGACATTCTTTTTCGCCAACTGGATACTTGAGTATAACCGGGAAGCGTTGCTGGAACACCGCAAGGAGCTGAAGAATCCACCGGCAGATGAAACATCCAAGCTGACTGAGGAAGAGCGAAAGAAGTATGTCGAACTGCTGGATTTGGCGTTGGCAAACGTGAAGGTTGAGAATGGTCCGTTTTATTTTGATGCAGAGAAACGTTTGTGCGGAGTGCAGAAAGTTACGGTACAAAAGCTGTCCGAATTGATCCGTAGCGCCAATAGTATCATCCCCCTGGCCGTCAAAGACTCGATCAAGGACGAAGAGAATGTCGCTTTAAAAGCGGAGCTCTTGAATATGCTCGTAAAGCGCAAGGAATTTGTCTGGCTGGACAAGAACACGTTAAATTGGGTGTGGCCGATGACGCAGGCCGACTATGACAAAAATTTCGGCGTAGGTGGCGAGGAAAGGCATGCTCTGGAGGCTTTCAAATACTCCGGAGGCCGGATTGAATTCAACGATAATGAAGTCCATTTCCAAATCGGAGCTACAACAGACAGAATCACTACCCTGACAAAGTCGGTGGCCAAGGAGGAGAAGGATTATAAGGGCTACAAACCCAATGTCGTTGATGAAGTCAGGAAGCGCGCGGTCATCTTGGAGAAGTTCGATGTGGAGGCGGCGCGGAAGGAGTTTTTGAAGTAAGTAGAATCCTGCGGGACAGCCAAAAAACGTCTTTTCAGGAGGTGATTTCATCAGCATGATGCGGGAAATCAATCCATGAAATTGTCTTCCATCCGGTCGTTATTCATCGCAGCTATTCTATTTGCTGCTGTTTCGGTGTTGTCGGCGGCGCAGCCACTGAAGGTGCTCATGATCACCGGCGGTTGCTGCCATGATTACGAGAACCAGAAGAAAATCCTGAGCGAAGGCATCTCTGCGCGGGCGAATGTGACGTTTGACATCGTGCACGAGGGGCCGGGGCCGAGTGACAAAGCCGCTCGCGATCACATGATCAGTGTGTATCACAAGAAGGATTGGGCCAAAGGATATGACTTGGTCCTCCACAATGAATGTTTTGGCAATGTGACGAATGTGGCCTTTGTGGAAGGCATCGCCGCCGCGCATAAGGCCGGTGTGCCGGCCGTGATGCTGCATTGCTCCTCACATAGCTATCGTAATGCGGCGACCGAAGAATGGCGCAAATGTGTAGGGATCACTTCGGTGAAGCACGAGAAGCGTCGCGATCTGGTCATCAAGACCATCAAGGGAGATCACCCGGTGATGAAGGGATTTCCGGAAACGTGGAACAATCCTGATGATGAGCTGTACATGAATGTCAAGGTATGGCCGAACACGGTTCCGCTGGCCCAAGCTTACGGGCAGGATAGCAAGAAAGATCACGTGGTGATCTGGGTGAACACCTATGGCAAAGGCAAAGTATTCAGCACCACGCTAGGCCACCAGAACACCACGATGTCCAACCCGGTTTATCTGGATCTGGTGACGCGAGGGCTGCTTTGGGCTTGCGACAAGCTGAATGACGACGGCACGCCGAAAAAAGGGTATGAAGCGGTGAAGAAGTAAACTTGCGGTTAACTTTTGGGCAGCAACTGACGTCTGAATCTAATAACGACTCCAACTACACATGAAGAAAACAATCCTGACTCTCGCAGTGCTGGCCGGTGCCTTGCACATGGCTTCAGCAGACGTGAAGCTTCCAGCTATTTTCAGTGAACACATGGTCTTGCAGCAGGACGCAGTAGTGCCGGTCTGGGGCTGGGCGGATGCCGGGGAGCAGGTGACCGTGGAGATCGCAGGCCAGTCCAAGACGACCGTGGCGGACGCGAATGGCAAATGGATGGTCAAACTGGGCAAGCTAAAAGCCGCCGAGGGCGAGATGCTGGTGGTGAAGGGCAAGAACAAGTTGACGGTGAGCGATGTGTTGATCGGCGATGTGTGGATCTGTTCCGGCCAATCGAACATGGGCATGACAGTGAGCCGCAGCAAAGATTTCGACCAGGAGAAGGCGGCGGCGAAGTTCCCGCAGTTGCGCATGTTCACCGTGGAGCGTGCTTCCATGGCGGAACCGCAGGAGGATTGCAAGGGGCGCTGGGAATTGACCACGCCGGAGAACGTGGGCTATTTCTCAGCGACCGCTTATTTCTTTGGTCGCGAACTGCATCAGCAGCTCAATATCCCGATCGGGCTTATCAACACCTCTTGGGGCGGAACTTCGATCGAGGCTTGGACGAGCATGGAGGCGCAGTCAAAGTTGAAAGAATATCCGGTCATCTCAGAGTCTTGGGTGAAAGCCACGGCGACGCCTTACGATGAGAAGGCGGCGATGGACAAGTATAACAAGGCGTTAGCCGCCCACCGGGAGAATGCCAAGAAGGCCAGAGCGGCTGGTAAGACAGCTCCGCGCGCGCCGCAAAAACCCATGGACCCGCGTTTGAACCAGAATTATCCCGCCAACCTTTTCAATGGCATGGTGGCACCCTTGATCCCCTATGCGTTGAAGGGCGGCATCTGGTATCAAGGTGAGAACAATTCCAATAAGAGCTTTGCGAACCTTTACAGTCTGCAAATGGAGACGATGGTGAAGGACTGGCGCAGCCGTTTCGGAGCAGACTTCCCGTTCGCATGGGTGCAGTTGCCTGACTTCCGCACGCCGCAAAAGGAACCCGTGGAACCCAGTGGCTGGGTGACGGTGCGTGAGGAAATGTTGAAGGCGCTCAAGATTCCCAAGACTGGCATGGCGATCACGCTGGGATTGGGCGAAGAGAAAGATATCCATCCGAAGAACAAGCAAGACGTGGGCAAGCGCCTGGCGATGTGGGCGCTGGCTGATGTCTACCGCCAAAAGGGTGTGGCTGCTTCCGGACCGATTCCAGCCAGCGACAAGAAGAAGAGCGGGGAAATCGTCATCACCTTCAAGCATGCGGACGGTGGCCTGGAAGCCAAGGGCGGCGAGTTGAAAGGCTTTGCCATCGCAGGCGAGGACAAGGTCTGGAAGTGGGCAGAAGCGCGGATAGACGGTGACAAGGTGATTGTGTCCCATCCGGACATCAAGAAGCCCGTGGCCGTGCGCTATGCCTGGGCGGCAAATCCAATTTTCAGTCTTTATAACGGGGCCGGTATCCCGGCGACCCCGTTCCGCACGGACGATTGGGAGTAAGTCCGGTCGGTGGTGGTGCCGGGCAAACATAAAACAAGGGGGGGATTGTGTTTGTCGTGTTGCCTGTGGGAGTGGATTACCACTCCAAGCGGATGCCGGTGGTGACCTTCACGCTGATGGGGATCAATACTTTGATCCACATCGCGTCCATGGTCATGTATTTCAAGAATGAGGAGATGTATGAGTGGTGGATAAACACCTTCTGGCTCGCACCTGCTTCAGCGCCATGGTACGCCTACTTCACCACCATGTTTGTCCACGGGGATATCTTTCACCTGTTGGGGAATATGGTATTCCTCTTTCTTTTCGGTTCGTGTGTAGAGGATATGATCGGGCGCTGGCGCTATCTGGCCTTTTATCTGGTGGCCGGGGTGGTCGCCGCCTTCGGCCATATCGCGCTTACCCCGGATCATTTTGACTCGGTATTGCCATTGGGAGGGGCGTCCGGAGCGATCTCTGCGTGCATGGGGGCGTTTGTGCTGCTGGTGCACAAGATGCGGGTCGAGTTTCGTTACTTCGTCTTTCTCTTTTTCCGATTCTGGATCGGTGAGTTCACGGTCCCCGCCTGGTTAATGATGACCTTTTGGTTTGGCAGTGATGTGTTGGGAGCGATCACTGATGATGGCAGTGGTGGTGGCGTGGCATTTGGAGCGCATATCGGCGGCTTTGTGATGGGTATGCTGTTCATACTGGCCATGAAGCCGATTTTGCGACGCGAGGAGGCGCGTGAGTGGGAAGCGGAAAATCAGCCGGAAGCGACAACTGAGGAAGCAATCAGTCCCATCCCGACGGATGCCCTCATTCATATCATCGATAACGGAGTGCAGGCGGGTCCTTATACCTTGGGTGAGCTCTGGCAATATGTGCAGACGGGGCAAATATCTCGCGAGTCGCTATACTGGTATGAGGGGCTGCCGGATTGGAAGAAGCTGGAAGACGTGTTTTAGCAAGGGCTTTTTATGGCTTGTCGGCAGGGCTCCGTTCAGGGATGAAGTGGGTTGTTACACCATTATGCAAACGTTGCCACGTCGCCTGACCCTTTTAGCTGTCCTCTGTTGGCTTGGTCTGAGTCATGCCGTTATCGCCTCAGCGCAAACTAATACCAATGAACCCGTGCGGGGTCCCTTTTTCTCCGGAACCATCCGAGGCCCGAAATCTAATGATGCCATCGCCATGCGGGGTATCGTGGCGATCTTGGGCGATAAGAAGGATGCCTTCATGTGCTACGACATGGACCTGATGCGCGTCTCAATGGCTTGGCGGGGAGAGTTTCTCGAATTCGGAAACACCCTGACTCAGATCGCCTGGCCGCCGCCGCCCCAAGTGAAAGGCGGTGTTGTTTTTTCGACCAAGCCGTTGCCGGGTTGGAGGGATAAACAGGGTGGGTTTTCCGACCCGCGAACCGATCAGCAAGGACCTTTGCCGAAGGCATGGGCGCATTATGAAGGGCTCTACGTTCATGGTCGCGAAGTGGTGTTGAAGTATTCCGTGGGTGATGCCGTGGTCTTGGAGTGTCCGGAATTTCATCAGACAGCCGGATACGATGTCTTCACCCGGACCTTGCAGTTCTCCAAGACAGTTCGCAACCAGTCGATCAACTTGATGGCATTGGAGAATCCGAAGTTCGAGAAGCAAGGCACATCAATCACTATCACGGATGAAGTGGCCAAGCGGAAACATCTGCTGATCGTAGATGGAGCTGTGGGTGTCGAATGGGTGACGACAGACGGGCAGGTCACGCTGAAGCTGGGGAAGGTGACCGGGAACCGACCCGTGCGGATCGCGATCGCAACCATGAAGCTGGAGGATGCGACATCGAAACTGGTGTGGCCGGAGTTGAAGCCCATGCGGTATGACTTGCAGCAGTTGACCAAAGGAGGGGCCGCGGTCTGGACGGAAACGATCCAGACCAAGGGCGTGCGTGCCGAGGATAAGGAGCCTTACGTGGTGGATACCATCACCGAGCCGGTAAATAACCCGTATAATGCGAAGACTTTCTTTGGCGGCTTTGATTTTCTTTCGGATGGCAGAATGGCCATCTGCACCTTCCATGGAGATTTATGGCTGGTCTCGGGCGTGGATGACAGTTTGTCCAACCTGACTTGGAAACGCTATGCCACCGGGCTTTTCCAGCCGCTCGGAGTCAAGGTGGTGAAAGATGAGGTCTATGTGCTGGGTCGTGACCAGATCACGAGACTGCATGACTTGAACAAGGATGGTGAAGCTGATTTCTACGAGAACTTCAACAACGACACGGTGGTGACGGCGAACTATCATGAATACTGCCTGGATCTGCATACAGATTCCAAGGGGAACTTTTATTTTGCCAAGGGCTCACCCTGGCAGCCAGAGGTGACGTCGCCGCATCAGGGATGCATGATCCAGGTCTCCAAGGATGGTTCCAAGATGGCTGTCATCGCCACCGGATTGCGTGCGCCTAATGGTATGACGGTGGGGCCGCGCGATGAGATCACGGTGAGTGACAACCAAGGTCACTGGATTCCGGCGAGCAAGTTGAACTGGATACAACCGGGTGGCTTCTACGGTATGGTGCCTGCTGCCCATCGGGACATCAAATTTACCCGTGACGGTACCAACTTCGTGGCGAATCCCAGCGATCCAGCCGAACGCAAGAAGTTCGATTTCAAAGCATGGGACAAGGCTGCCCCGATGGTGGAGAACTATGATCAACCGGTGTGCTGGCTGCCGATGAACATGGATAATTCCAGCGGTGGGCAGGTCTGGGTGACGAGCACGAAGTGGGGCCCGCTTGCGGACCATCTGCTTTTCATGAGCTATGGGAAGTGCACCCTGTTTGCAGTGATGTTCCATGACATGGGCGTGACTAAACAGGCGGCCATGGTGCAGTTGCCTCTGAAATTTAACAGCGGCGTGATGCGTGGGCGTTTCAATCCCAAGGACGGACAGCTTTATGTCTGCGGGCTGAAAGGCTGGCAGAGCAGCGCCACTCGGGATGGCGGGTTTTATCGGGTGAGGTATACCGGGCAGAAGGCACAATTGCCGGTGGCGTTCAAGGCTACTACGGAAGGGATGGAGGTGACATTCAGTCAGCCTCTGGATGCCAAGTCGGCGGGCGATGCCGGGAACTTCGCGGTGGAGAGATGGAACTATCGCTGGACGGGTGGATATGGCTCGCCCGAGGTGTCGGTAGATGACCCATCCAAGAATAAGCACGACAAGCTGGAGGTTACGGGGGCGAAATTGCAGGCGGATGGCAAAACGGTGGTGTTGGCCATCAAGGACATGAAGCCGGCGGACCAAATCAAACTGAGGTTCAACCTGGACGCAGCGGATGGTTCAGAAGTAGCCCAAGAAATATATGCCACGGTACCCCGGCTGGAGACGAATTAATGAACTGTTTTTGCGTGCGTGGTGTCCATCAACCCGTTAAATATTGAGCCATCCAGATTTGCACTGACACGAAAACCTATGTTCAAGAAATCACATCTACTCATGGCCAGCTTGCTGGCAGTCGCAGCCGCCTATGCGGCGGAACCCGGCAAGATCGGTTATCAAGACACTCCCATCATCCCAGGCACCAAATGGCATGTCCATGACGGTGAGCGCCCGCAACCCCGGGTGGTGACACCCGGTGCGACTTTCAGTCACATGGCCCCCGCGCCAGCCGATGCCACGGTATTGTTTGACGGCAAAGACCTTTCAAGCTGGGCGTCGGCCAAAGGTGGCGAGGCCAAATGGAAAGTTGAGAATGGTTACATGGAGGTCGCGCCTAAAGCCGGCAGCATCCAGACGAAAGAGAAATTCGCGGACTTCCAATTGCACATCGAATTCGCCACCCCGGCCAAAGTGGAAGGGAGCAGCCAGGGGCGTGGTAACAGTGGAATCCTGATGAACGGTATCTATGAGGTGCAGGTGCTCGATTCCTACAACAATCCGACCTATCCGGATGGCCAAGCAGGAGCTCTTTATGGACAGTCGCCGCCCTTGGTGAATGCCAGCAAAGCTCCGGGCGAGTGGCAGAGCTACGACATCATCTTTGAATCTCCCCGCTGGGACGCGGAGGGCAAGTTGGTGAAGAAAGCGGCGGTGACGGTGATCCACAACGGGGTGATATTGCATCATCGCAAGGAATACCATGGCAACACGCCGCACAAACGCAACGGCAACTACGACAAACCACATGCGCCGGAGATGTTCATCCAGTTGCAGGATCACAACAATCCGATGCGTTTCCGCAACATTTGGATCCGCTCCATCGGCGAATACGACAAGCCGTAAGCCGGTCAGGCATGCTTTACAGAAAGACGGCCTTGGGTGGCCGTCTTTTTTGTCGGTTGATTCCACGGAAAATCATGGAACCTTGCGACTGGTTCGACAATCTTATCCGCAGTCAAAGTAGATATGGCAAATACGCAATCAGGTCATCCCGCCGCGCTTGGTCCCGTCACTTCGGGAATCCCCAAGCGTATCCGCACCAAGCGGGCCACGAAGCACGACGTCATGGTCAAGCATGGGGTGGGGGAAACGGCGGCTGCCCCTGAACCGGGCTTCAGCTTTCATCTGAAACCGAACGAGATCGCCAAACATCTCAACCGTTTTGTCATTGGGCAGACGGAGGCGAAGAAGGTCTTGAGCGTGGCGTTGTGTGATCACTTCCAGCATGTGCGCATGACTTTGGAGGGAAATGCCGCGCCGTTTTACCAGAAACAGAATGTGCTGTTGCTCGGCCCAACCGGTGTGGGAAAGACGCATCTCATCCGCTCGGCGGCTGAATTGATCGGGGTGCCGTTTGTGAAGGCGGATGCCACGAAATTTTCCGAAACGGGTTATGTGGGTGGAGATGTGGATGATCTGGTTCGCGATCTGTTACGGCGTGTAGGGGGCGATGTTAAAAAAGCGGAGCATGGCATCATCTATCTGGATGAAGTGGATAAACTGGCGACGCGTGGTGAGAGCGGCGGGCGTGATGTTTCCGGGCGAGGGGTGCAGACGAATCTGCTGAAGCTGATGGAGGATGGCGATGTGCCGGTGGTCTCGCCAAACGACATGACCGGCCAGCTCCAGAACGCCATGGCGGCGATGCGTGGCGGAGGAGTGCCGCAAGCTGAGACGATCAATACCCGTCACATCCTGTTCATCGTAAGTGGCGCTTTCTCCGGTATGGATCACATCATCCGGCATCGGATGATACAGACTGAGAAGCCCGCGAAGGTGGAGCGGATGAGTGTCGATGATCTTTACACCCAAGCGGCGACCTCGGACCTGATCCAATACGGACTGGAACCAGAATTCATCGGGCGACTTCCGGTGCGCGTGGCTTGCCATGGTTTGGATACGGACGATCTCTTCGATGTCTTGCGCAAGAGCGAGAGCAGTCTGATCCATCAATACGAACGGGCGTTTGCTGCGTATGGTATTAAAGTGGAGTTCAAGGATGATGGATTGCGTCGACTGGCGCAGAAGGCTTCCGCAGAGAATACGGGAGCACGTGGTTTGATGACTGTGTGCGAGCAGGTGTTCCGCGATCTGAAATTCAGACTGCCGACCAGTAAAGTGAAACGGTTCGCGGTGACGGCAAAGCTGGTGGATGATCCGAAGAGTGAGTTGAAGCGATTGCTAAAGGGATAGAGATTTATCAAAAAGAAAAAAGGCGGGATGCCTGAAGCATCCCGCCTTTGTCTTTTTTAAAACGTTGCTTGATCAACTGCGCATATCGTCCGGATTGATGCCGTTGGCCTGGCACCATCTCTGATAAGCGAAGGGGGAGATCTCGCTCGGCTTGATCTCGCTGCGACCACCCCAGAAGACGTTCGTATAGCTTACGGGAATGCCGATGCTCTCCAGATGCTGGTCGATAGCGGCCTTGTGGGCGAGGACCAGTTTCTTGTCCGTGCCGTGGGCCACACCCATGATGTTCACGTTCTTGAACTCCGGACCACCTTCACGCCAGTAGGCGTGCGTCATGATATGATGACGGCCCACTTCGCTGCCTGCTTCGAGTTCGCGACCGGCCGGGACCGCCCAGTGGAAGAGGGCGTTGTAACGCGTGACCTGCTCACCCGTGGCAAGCGTTTTCACGTGTTCCAAGAAAGTGGAGAAACGGCCGATGACCTTGCGCTGATTCAAGTCCTCGGCGACGCGGTAAAACTCATCCAACGGCACGCCGGCTTCTTCAGCGCGGGCATCCCAGAGATTCGGGATGAGTTCATTCGATTCGAATTCACGCTTGATCGCTTCGAGGACACGCCATTCGTGATCGCTCAGGGTGACGATGGCGACCTTGGTGGCTTCGGCGGGGACATCAGCTTTGCTGCCGGGTTCCATGCCTTTGCGGCGGACATGACCGACTCCGAGAGCGAAGAGACGCTTGGCAGGCATCACACGGAAGTGCTGGCCGCCAATCTTCTTCAAAAGCCACTCGCAATGCTTATGGATGGAGTAGCCTTGCGGCACCTTGAGTGTCGTCCAGAGACGATACGTAGAACCGGCGGTGACTGCATCCGTGGAGCGGGTGACGACATGGCCGGAGAAGGGATCTTGTTGGAAAAGATAATCAAAGGCGGCGTCCAGTTTTTCGTTCGGCACTTCCCAAGCGACGAGCGCACCTTCGGCGAGGTTTGTGGCCAGCAAGGTCTGACGCACGCGGCGGATGGTGCCAGCTTCGAGCATAGCCCGGATGCGTTCGATGACGACGGGCAATTCCACGCCGGATAGGCGGGCGATTTCGCCCAGCGGATCACGCTGGAAACCCTGAATCTGATCTTCCGACACCGCGAGAATCTTCGCGTTGATGGGGTCAGCCACATTTACGGGGACACTGGCTACGGTCATAATACAAAATTAATGACGGTAGCTTGGCGCATGAGATTCATCCGGCAAGCCAAATGCTATGGAAATAGCACCCTTTTTTAACTTCAGCCAATGAGCCGCTGGACAGTCAACCCCGTATTGGTGGTGAGATTCTACTTGGCAATTTTGTCCGAGGGACGTAACACCCCTACAGCTCTTTGAAAAAGCCGGTCCAAGTCGGGCCGGTGTCAATGCAATCAAGTGTCAGGGAACCCCGTGAGATTCGGGGACGGTTGCGCCACTGTAACAGGTTACAAACTCCCATAAGCCACTGCCCAGCGAAAGCGAAGCGGGAAGGCGGGAGTGAGGTTTGAAGCCTGAAGTCAGGATATCGATTTGATTGCTCTCGTCCGCTCCAGCGTTTGCTGGGGCACTTCTCCGTCAAAGAGAAGGATGGGGCCAGCCAGTTCTGCTCGGGCGGAGCTGGATTTGTCGAATGCCTTCATTCTCCATTTTGCGGAGGTGGAGGCTTTTGTTTTTCGGGTTTTCC
>CAZRGY010000070.1:0-12072 GCA_964599715.1 uncultured Verrucomicrobiota bacterium
GGAGCCTCAACATATTCTGGATCTTTACGGCGTGAAAGAACCAGGTGATGGCAGCTTTGCGTCTAACTGCCTCTTGGCCCGTCGCCTGGCGGAGCGCGGTGTCCGCTTTATCCAGCTCTATCATCGGGCATGGGATCATCATGGCGATATCGAGAAGAACATGCCCAAGGCTGCATTGGAGACAGATCAAGCCAGTGCGGCGTTGGTGAATGATTTGAAACAACGCGGCCTGCTGGACGACACACTAATCATTTGGGGAGGAGAATTCGGACGCACACCGATGGGGCAAGGCTCAGGCCGCGATCACCACATCCTGGCTTTTTCCCTCTGGATGGCCGGCGGCGGCATGAGACCGGGTATCACTTACGGAGCCACTGACGAGTTTGCCTATCGGGCTGTAGAGAACATCGTGAACATGCGCGATCTTCATGCCACCATGCTGCATCAATGCGGTATCGACCACAATCGCTTCAGCGTGAAGTTCCAAGGACTGGACGCAAAACTAACTGGCGTGGAGCCCGCCCGAGTCATCAAAGAGATTTTGGCTTAAAAATGCTTCTCCGGTTTTCATCACCGGAGAAGCCTGATAATTCCGATTTATTTGAGCCCTTGGACCACCGAGCGGACGTTGTAATCCAGCAGCTTGATGTAGTCGGTAGCCTCATCATTTCCGCCTACCAAGATGGGCAGATAAACCACCTTCACCCCAAGGTTTTTCGCGATATACTCTGCGGTCTTGCGAGGCCGATTCGGCTCGACTATCTCCAGACGCACACCGGCCTCCTTCATCTTGGGAATGAGTGCACTGATATGAGCTGGTGAAGGCTCGATGCCTGGCTTGGGTTCGATCTGCCCGGCGACCACCAATCCGAAATGCCGGGTAAAGTAATCGAACGACTTGTGGTAGGTTATTACTTTCACGCCTTGATAAGGTTCCAGCAGCTTGGCCCACTCTTTCATCTTAGCGCTCAAATCGGCTTCGAATGAGGCTAGATTCTTTTGATAAGTTGCCGCATTGGCCGGATCGGACTTGGAGAAGTGCGCAGCCAGACGACGAGCCACAACGATTCCGTTGTTGGGGTCCAACAGGTAATGTGGGTTGCCTGATGGATGCACATCGCCGTCAGCCCGGTTCACGGCACCAGTAGGCACCTCTAACAGCGGCACACCTTCGGAGCCATTCACCCGGCCCTCTCCACCATGCAGGATCTTGCGGTTACGCGCGCCATTCACCAAGGGCGGCAACCAGCCGATCTCCAATTCCGCACCGCCATCAATCAAGATATCCGCCTTGTTCAGTGTCCTGATGAAGCTAGGCTTGGCATCCACAAAATGCGGATCCTCCGTGCCGCGTGCCAAACTGACAACATGCACTTTGTCTCCGCCTATGGCAGACGCGATGGCACCGAAATCAGGTGTGGTTGCCACCACCTCCAGCGCCGCTTGGCCATTCAAGGCCAGCACAAGCCAGGCAACCCAAATTGCTGAAAGAAGATTTTTCATATGCGTGAATCCTTTCTTTTAGAATTTGTGTGAGGCATGAGCCCCAAGGATGAACTCGAATTGCAGCCACACCGAATGATCGATGCCAAAATCGGTACGATCATCGTAATTGTATTGCATGCGGATCTTGGAGAATTCCGAGGGGTACCACGTCAGATTTGGCGAGATGCGATAACGGGTGGAGCGGAACTTGTCAAAGACTCCGTTGAATCCGCCGGTGCCATCCGGCTCAAGAAGCCCCATGGTCTGATAGGACGCCACATCACCGGTCACATAATCGAATCGCAGTCCGGCCACCCAGCCTTTTCGGAAACCATAATTCAACTGGGAATAGAAACCATAGTCCGTCAGCTTTTCAGCCGGCAAGACGGCAGGCAATCCGGTGAGCGGATCAAACAACTGGCCTGGATCAGGATTGCCATCCCCATCATCATCCAGCAGCAACCCATCGCCATCCTCATCCCAATCGAATGTCCCCACTCCATACTTTCGCAGCATCGCTTCCGTTTGGAACTGCACGAATGGGAATCCACCAGAATGATTGGAGGGACGCCACTTCCAGCTGAGATCGGCACCATATATCTCCGTGCGCGTATCCCCACTGCCACCGTTGGCATTCGGGCCAAACGCTCCGGAAACACCCAGCAGCAATGTCTGCGTATCCGTCAGGTCAAAGGAGGTGGCCAGCCTTGGACTGACCAGCAAGTCATCAAACCGTTTGAGACCTCGATCATTGTCAGCGTGGCGGAAACTGAAGGGTATCCCCTCTTCCTCTTCTTCTCCTCCGTGGACATGGCCGACACTACGAAAGCCACTGGCGTTCTCGCCATGGCTGTTTTGCAATCCCAGGAAAAACTCCGTGTACCATGGCGTCGGTGCCAGCCATGAAAGTCGTGTCCCCAGGTTGCGCAGACCATCAGCTCCCAAAAAGCGGGCATTCACCAATGGTGCATCCACAAAAGATCGGGCATGTGGATGTTGGGTGTTGATGCGGCCGAACTCCGTCAGATACTGACCGGCCCGGATTTGAAAGTTGCCAGGCAGAGAAGTTGATTCCAGCCAGCCTTCCTCCAGTTCCAAAAAAGTGTCCCCACCACCATCAATGCCAAACAGGACATTGGCGTTGCCGCGGAAGTAAGGGTCAATTGCGCCAGAAAAGTTGGCTTCCAACCCTTGCAAAGTGAAACCACGCTGATTCGGATCATGCCCGCCAATCTGCAAGTCCTCCAGATCATTGGCCGTAGAGCCGCCCACGGCAAAGGTGCCGACCAATCCGATATCCATGAAGGCAGCCCCTTTGCTGATGCGCAACGGATCGGTCATCCGCCAAGGCTTGCTCATGAGTCCATCAGTTGCACCAGCTTCATTGCCGGCTGGAGCAGTAGCAGTCGTCTGGTTTGCCGGTGGCTGCCCTTGGGTGGCCGCCGACTGATTCTGTCTCAGTTGCTGTAGTTGTTGCTCCAGCATCTGGATCTGCTGGCGTTGAAGCTCTTGCTGACGGCGAAACTCCTCCTGCATCTGCTGGAGTTGTTTTTGCAATTGCTCAACTGAGACTGTTTCCTGTGCATGGAGTTGGCCACAAAGGGCCGACAAGACCAAAGCGGACGATACGGACAAGATTGTTTTCTTTTTCATGTTTCCTGACCACATCGGCTAAACAGTGCCGATGTTTATGGGTTCATCTTACAACTTGCTGACTTAAGGAAGACACCTTCCGGCGTCAGCAAGCCGGAGGATGCTCAGGAAGCAGATAACGAAGGGGGTGCCCGGCCAGACCACAGGGTCACAATTACTGAAGCTGGGTCGGAAAAGGGTGGGAAAGCCAGAACCGCAATCGCCTTCAACTCAGGCTGTGGTAAACTAACAAAGGCGAAATCAGAAGTAGCGGAAGTAGAATGAAAGAAGCAGATGGCACAGGACTCAGCCCCCTGCCCCTCGTCGCCGTTATGGTGATGACCATCTTGGGCATGGTGATGAATATGCCCCTCAGAATGCGCATGGTCAGGATGAATGTCTGACAGGCAAAACATGCCGGCAATCAATAACAGCAAAGCCACCAGGGCAACTAACCCCGGATTCCGTAGCTGCAAGTTGATGCGGCGTAGGTTCATCTTTTTGCAATTCGTTTGCAATTAAAGCTTAAAACTTCAGTTACGCAAGTGAATTGTGTCTGAAATCAGAATCAACCGTTCTTACCGCAGCAGTGCTTGAACTTCTTGCCGCTACCGCATGGGCAAGGGTCGTTGCGGCCTACTTTGGGGCCTGTGCGCACTGGTTTGACCTTGGCCATCTCTTCAGCCGCCTGGCTCACCATCTCGCTGCCCTCTTTGGCCTGCTGCTTGGTCTCTGCAAAGGCACTGGCTTCCTTATGCAAGGCCTGCTTGGGCAGGTTCTGCATGAATTGCTCAAAGGCCATAAAGCTGGAGGCACTACGGAAGATGTTATGGCAGGCTTCAGTCTTGATGTTATCCATCAATTCCTCAAACAGCTTGTATGCTTCCGCCTTGTACTCAATCAACGGATCGCGTTGACCGAACTGGCGTAAACCGATCGCTGTGCGCAAGCCATCCATCGTGTAGAGATGCTCTTGCCAGAGTTTATCAATCGCGCTGAGGATCGTGAAACGCTCAATGGATTTGAGTGCACTCTTGTCCTGCTCATACTGCACCTTGACCATGTAGGCATTACGCACTGCATTGACTATTCCGGTGCAGAGAGCGAACTGATTGGCGCTTAGTCCATCAAAAACCGAACCCGTCACCGGTTGCTGATCACCATCATTGGCCGTTTTGACCATGTCCTCTAATGAAATTCCCACAGGGAAGTTGAGGTTCACCCATTCTTCCAAGCCGCTCATGTTCCACCGCTCCACCTCCTCATCAGGCATGGTGTATTGGTGTACTTTGGAGATAACGACCTCTTCCATGATGTCGAGCAAGCGATCCTGAACGTCATCCGCCTGGATGATCTCGTTGCGGAAGCCATACAGCACTTCGCGCTGCTTGTTCATCACATCATCATACTCCAGTGTGCGTTTACGCTGCTGGAAGTTATGTTGCTCAACGCGCTTCTGGGCGGTCTCGATCGAACGGTTCAACAGCGGATGCTCCAACTCCTGGCCTTCTTCAAGGCCCACCCGCTCCATCAGCTTGCCGATACGGTCGGAACCGAAGAGACGCATGAGATCGTCTTCCAGTGAGATGAAGAAATGAGAAGAACCTGGATCACCCTGACGAGCGCAACGACCACGCAACTGGCGGTCAATACGGCGTGATTCATGACGCTCGGTCGCGATCACATGCAAGCCGCCCACCTCAGAGACGCCAGGGCCTAATTTGATGTCCGTTCCACGACCGGCCATGTTGGTAGCGATCGTGATAGCTCCACGCTGACCAGCGCGAGAGATGATCTCAGCTTCCTGCTCGTGGTATTTCGCATTGAGCACGGCATGCACCAAGCCCTCTTTCTTCAGAAGACGGGATAGGAACTCGCTAACCTCCACGGAAAGAGTGCCGACCAGAATCGGCCGTCCCAAATTGTGGATTTCCTTGATCTCTTTGATCACGGCCGCGAATTTTTCACGGCGGGTCTTGTAGACCGTGTCATGCTTATCATTCCGCAAGCACGGACGGTTTGTCGGGATGACCAAGACTCCCAGTTTGTAGATATCGAAAAACTCTTGGGCTTCCGTCTCGGCAGTACCCGTCATGCCAGCCAGTTTGTGGTACAAGCGGAAGTAGTTTTGGATCGTGATGGTGGCGTAGGTCTGCGTCTCTTCCTCGATCGCCACGCCTTCCTTCGCTTCCACAGCCTGATGCAGGCCCTCGCTCCAGCGACGACCTGTCATTTTACGGCCGGTGTTCTCGTCAACGATGACAACCTTGTTATCCTCGATGACATACTGCACATCCTTCTCATAGAGGCAGTAAGCCTTCAACAACTGGGCGATGGAATGGATGCGGTCAGCCTTGGCCTCAAACTCAACCTGTACTTGAGCCTTCAACTCGGCACGTTTGCGAACGTCTTGTTCTGGACCGTTATCAATATCGTGATAGGCGCTGACGATATCAGGCATCACGAAAGCATCGGGATCTTTCGGGCTGAGGAACTCGCGCCCCTTCTCCGTCAGATCCGCTTCATGGCTCTTCTCCTCCATGGCGAAGAAGAGCTCTTCCTTCTGGGCGTAAAGATCTTTCTTCGTCTGGTCGGCATGCAGTTCCAGCTCCACCTTGCTGACCATCCGCTGGTTCTCCACGTCTTCCATGAACCGCATCAAGCCTTCAGACTTGGGCTGGCCTAATTTCACGCGATAGAGGAGCAAACCGATCTCTCGCTCCAGATCCGCGCGGTCCCCTTCGATATTGCCGCCCTTAAGTTTATTGATCAATTGGCCGACTTCATCCAAGTAGCGGTTGCAGAGGCGGCGTTGCGCCTGCACCAGGCTTTCGATACCCGGCTTAAGCTGCTCGTAAATCTTGTTGTCACGGCTAACTACGGCTGGGCCGCTGATGATAAGCGGCACGCGCGCTTCATCGATCAAGATGGAGTCCACTTCGTCCACGATGGCGAAGTAATGCCCACGCTGAACCTGGTCCTCCTTGCGGGTGGCCATGCCGTTATCGCGCAGATAGTCGAATCCGAACTCAGCATTGGTACCGTAGGTGATATCGCAGTTATACTGCTCGCGGCGGACACTCGGCGACTGGTCGTGGAGGATACAACCCACGGTCAATCCCAAGTAACGATAGACGGCGCCCATCCACTCGCTATCACGGGCAGCCAAATAATCGTTCACCGTCACTACATGTACGCCGCGGCCGGTCAGGGCATTCAGGTAAGTAGGCAACGTCCCGACCAGGGTTTTACCTTCACCGGTCGCCATTTCGGCGATCATCCCATTGTGCAACCCCATACCACCGATCAACTGCACATCGAAAGGCACCATCTCCCAGCGCAAGGCGTGATCGCGCACTATGATGTCCTTGCCGCAAAGCCGGCGGCAGGCATTTTTAACCACGGCAAAAGCTTCCGGCAGAATAGCTTCCAGTTCACGAGCCAGTTCAGCGTCATCCTTGATCTGGGAAAGCTTGCCCTTCCAAAAAACGGTCTTCTCGCGCAGCGCTTCTTCGGGCTTGGACTGCAGTTCCTGCTCCAGCTCGTTGATCTTGGCCACAATCGGCCGCATGCGCTTGATCTCACGCTCGTTCTTAGAGCCAAAAATTTTCTTAAGTACTAACCCTATCATGTATCAAATCCGGTTAAATCGGAAGGCAAACGCTACGAGAACGCCTAAACAGCGTCAAAGCATTAAAAGGGGGACTAAATTTCACCTCTCCAGCTTCCCGCTCAGGCAGTCGCCAGCTTATCCTGCTTTTTATTGGCAGGCTTTGCTTTCTTATCAGGCGTGGAGGGAGGTTCATCATCTCCTTGGGATAGATTCTTGCTGCTGCCCCAGAACTTGATCGGCAGCAAGCCGAGTCCGATGAGGGCCAACTGGCTGACCACGAATACCATCAGCCACTTGAAGGCTGAATCCATGAATCCGTAGCTGTGCAGCCCGATGCCTAGCATGTTGGTCCCGAACCAAGACCAAGCCGTCACGATATTGCCGAAAATGGCCATGTTCATGATGCCGCGTTCCTTCACCAAGCCACCCCAGCGGGCGTGAAGGATGAGAGCATTCCACATCACAATGATCAGGGCACCGTTCTCTTTCGGGTCCCAGCCCCAAAAGCGTCCCCATGATTGATCGGCCCAGATACCTCCCAGAACCGTCCCCACAAAACTGAACAAGGTGGCAAAGCAAACGATGCCGTAAACCATACGGGAGAGAGATTTGCTCAGAGCGCTGGTGAGTCCTTTGGTAAAGATACCCCGGACCAAATAGATCAAGGCCAGAAAACCCGCTACAAAAGTAGAAGAATAGCCCAAAGTGACGATCACCACATGTGTAGCGAGCCAGAAATTGGTATCCAAGACTGCCTGCATCATCACCATGGTATCCCCACCCAATGAGAGATTATGCGCCACAACCAGAGTTATAAAGCCGATCATCGAGCCCACCACCGAACCGATGCCATCTTTGTAGAAGCGTTCCAATATCAGGCCCAAGATAACCGAGCCCCACCCGATGAAGATGGCCGAGGAGTAAAGATTGGTGACCGGCGGACGCCCCTCCAACCACATGCGGAAAATCAAGCCCGTCGTGTGAATGATCAAACCGACGACGATCAACCAGAACGCGGAGACACGCAGCCACTTCGACATGTTGAACCAGGAAAAACACGCCAGCAAGAAAGCCACCACATAGAGCACCATTGCCCGGTAGAAAGCCTGTAGTTTGTTATAACCCAATTCCCAAGATGCTTTACTGAGCTGCTTGTTGAATTCCGGACGCAGGCTGCTCATGTATTTATTGATGGCCTGATTGAAAGCCGGGGCATCCCCTTTTCTGAAGGCCGAGACGATCGTTCCGTAATATTCGACTGAACTGTGCATCTGCTCTCCACGGGCTGATTCCAAAAGGGCTTCACCCATGCGCATCCAGTTGTCCTTGGGCAATTCAGGGTGATGCGGAGGAACCACCAAAGGGGCCTCGAAGCGGTTCATCACATCAAACCTCTGGGCATATTCAACAAACTTGTCAAACACAGCCTCATCGTACTGCCGCCCGGCCTGTTGCGCCCGCACGGCAGCAACGCCTGGTTCGATCAATGACTTGTAATCCGCCACCTCGGCCGCCCAATCCTTCGCATCCGGCGGTTGCAATGTGCTCTTCAGGCGCATGTAGAGGACGAGGCGCTCATGCAACTTCATAACGGCCTGTTCGAACGGATTACGATGTGCCCGCTCGATATCCTTCACGCGAGATTGCTCCGTGGTAAAAACGTTCATCGCCTCTTGGTCAGGCAATATCTGGCTCCATGAGTAGTGCTTGCCGTCTTCTCCAGTTGCTTCATTCTTTTCAGGCAGCTTGAGCATGGAAACCAGATCCGGATGATCAATGCGGAAGACCTTACGCTTGTCCGCCTTATCCGGTGTCATCAGCACTTCTGCAAGCCATTCTATGGCTGGCATGGTGCGCTTTTCATCCTTCAGATAGACGCTCTGCTTTTCACGGATTTGCAGCAAAGAGTTACGAGCCAGAGAATCCATCGGCTGAAAACGGCCGTTGAATGAGACCGGAAGTTTGCCGAAAGCATTGTAATCGAAAGCCTCCGCCTGCAGGGAATCGACAGGCAACACCGCCAGCAAAGCCAGTAGGATAATAGAAAAAAGTTTCTTCATGCGGTCCTCCGTTTTGACACAAATGCTACCAGATGGATCATGAACTGAACGGTAAGGCCTATGCCGACCAGGGCGCAGCCGACATACGGAGTGAGCCAGCCGGGATTGCGCACCACTTGAAGCGTGCTCGTGCCACGGCTGCGATCAAGCTCATCCTTGCCCATCTGATATTGGTAGAAAGTCAGCCCCTCGTAACGCAAAGGTGTGTTCATATAGATATCCACTTCGCGATTCTCTTTTGATTCAGGATTTTCGATGCGCACGCGGCTGCGAAAATCTTTAGGGATTTCCGTGCCCGGATAGACCGTGTGCGTGGTCTTCAGCAAGGTCATCGAATAAGGCTTGTAAGCCCGGGCCGGACGCATAGCCATCGTGTAAGTCTTGCCGCCGACTTCAACCGACTGGGGTGCGCTCAGCAGGTCGGAAATCCGCGTGGCCGAATCATGTCCTACAGTACGTTCGTAACTGTTGTGGATGCTCTCGACAAGCAGGCTGTCACCCGACCAACCGGAGAACACCCACGTGCCAAAGTTCTCCTTTGGAGCAGTCACTTCTGCAATGATTGATGGTATATTTTTCTCCTCCATCTTCTTGGTCTCTGCAGCTTTGAAAAAATCGAAGCTTTGCGCCACACCGTTGGTGGTTAAAGGCGGTTTGTTTTCACCCATCGGGGCTCGGAAACTGGTATCTGTGTTCTTCCAGACTTCTTTGACCTTTAAAGTGAAAGGCAGCTTCTCATGGTGTATCTCCCCACCCTCTTTGATGAGTGAGAAGGGAATGGCTACGACCTCTTCTGTGTCTGCATCCACATCCGTCACGATGGCCAACTCGTATTCCATCGCGCTCTCGGAATAGCGCTTGGTCTCTCCTTCAGCAAAACGCAACTGTGTTTCACGGGAAAGCAGATCGGTCGCAAGTTGCCCGCCGAGCAAGGCGATCACCCCGATGTGTGTCAGAAAAATGCCGGACTTTTTCCAGCCCCATTTGAACCTTGTGAAATGAGCTGCTACCAAGTTGACCAGCAAGGCAGTCCCCAAGAAATAGCCACCAGGCATAGGCACGGGAACTTTAGCACCGAAGAAGCTGAAGTAAGGCACAAACCAATGCTTAAAATATCGCTCCTGTGCGTTATACAAACCTTCATCCGCCTGGGCCACTGTGCCGATGAACACCAATACCACGCCGAAGCCGAGGAGAATGACCGTCAGCTTCAACGAAGAGATTACTTTCCAAATTTTTTCCATGCTCTTGCTAAATTAAGGCTCCGCTCTGGCAAATGAAACAAACGCCGCTTTCTGCGCCTCGACTGCGGGCGATCCGCCTCGCATTTTGTAAAAGTACCACTGGCCGCCCCGCGGCACGATGGCGCCGATCATGCGGTCTCCCTGATTTTCCATATCGACCACGATGGCCCCTAGTGTCTGAGAATCAAGCGGTTGTGCCAGCTTGGCCAAACCAGCTTCATCCACCGGGTCCAGCTTCAACTGTCCACGCCACCGATTGACGTTCGCCAGATTACCACCAGTATCACTAGGAAAGACGCTCACCGTGACCTCAGCGGTTGCATCTTTTTGCGGAGGAACTTGAAATTTTGCCACCTGCATCGCGCCCGGAGCCACTTCCTGCCAGTCAGCGGGAATCTTCCATCGAGAAGTTTTCCCGGCAGGAGTTGATGTTACGGGACCAGCACTTGCTGTGGAACGCTCAAACCGGACGGACTTGATGAAGTCCAAAAAGTTCGACTTCTCTTTCGTCACCAACGCGGTGTCACCGGAAATCTTGTAGAACCAACTGGTTTCAGGACTGTGCTGCATCACGGTGATGATGCTCTGCTGGCTATCGGAGCCACTGGCAGACCCGACAAGTTCAAACATTTTGCCTTTGGAATCGGCAACTTCCACATCCGTTAGCAGCTTGCCCACCTCTTCGGAGGTGATCTCTGACAGCCCCATCTGCTGCCGCCACATGTTGACTACTTCGGTTTCGCGATTACCCAAAGGCGGCAAAGGTGCGATGGAAGCATTGGCGGTCTTGCCGTCCGCTCCCGTGATGGTGAAGTTTGCCACACTGACCTGATTAGGAGCCACCTCACTCCAGCCCAAGGGCACCTTATAAGTCAATTCGGGGCGGGCTGGTGGAGTCGGTCTTTCAACCATGGAATGCGCCCGGCCCATATCTCCATGACTGGAAAGTGAACGGGCAGTCTCTTTTGGAGCCTGATAGACACGAATCGATTCCTGCTCGCAGCCGACCAAGGCAAGACACCCTGAGGCCAGAGCGAACGACCAAATTTTATGTGTTAAACGTTTTACCACAGACAGTTCAAACTAGCGATTGCCACCGTGCCTAAGCAATTAAATATGCTCGCTAAAGGAGGCCGCTCCGCCCTTAAACGGGTAAAGTTGACATGTTCGACAAGCGGATATGAAAAACTATTCAATCATTGCGAAAGAAATTAGTGAGGCTGATTTTAGCGCGAAATGTCCCACGATTTGCTTCAGTCCCGCTATTACACTGCTGACAAATCTGACTTTTGGCCTTAAGTTGAACAAGTCATGGCTGAATCAATCAATAATTCACATGCGCCAGCCACACCAAAGCCCGAAGCCGCGACTGGTGCAGCTCCCCTCCCCTGCTCCGCTGCCGACCAAGCTGCCTCCGCAGAAGCAGATGCAAAAGCCAACAAGCTCTCCAAAGAAGAGCAGATGGCCGCTTTTGAAGAAGACCTCAAGTATAACGACTGGGGACATCAGCCTTGCTGAGTTGACCAACTTGGCGCTGGCGCCCCCTAATCCCATTTAAAGAATAATAAAAGCCCCCGGCACTCACCGGGGGCTTTGCTATTTTAAGGTAATGAGGCCGGTCAATTGATCGCCATGGTCAGCAAGAACTCGATGTTGCTGCCCGTCTTCTTGAGCTTGTTCAACATCAGTTCCATGGCTTCCACTGGCGGCACGCCGGTAAGCGCACGGCGCAGCATGACCACGCGGCTGATCTCGTCCGGATGGTAGAGCAACTCTTCTTTGCGAGTGCCAGATAGCTCGATATTGATCGATGGGAAGATTCGGCGATCGACCAAGTGGCGATCTAAGTGCACTTCCATGTTACCGGTGCCTTTGAATTCTTCGAAGATAACTTCATCCATGCGGGAGCCGGTATCCACCAGTGCCGTAGCGATAATCGTCAACGAGCCGCCCTCTTCGATATTACGGGCGGCACCGAAGAAACGCTTCGGCTTGTGCAACGCGTTCGCATCGACACCACCGGACAGAATCTTGCCGG
>CAZRGY010000071.1:0-11997 GCA_964599715.1 uncultured Verrucomicrobiota bacterium
CTCCTCCTGCCAAGCCTGCCGGATGCGAGGATGCAAAATCGCTTCGAGGTCTTTTCGGGCGGTATCGTCAGTAAAAGCCACCCGGGCCATTGCCCGCCGGTCAAGATGATCTCCCTGCAAAATTCCATTTCCGAACCGCGCGACAATTTCGACCAACGCGGGCTGTCCGGGCTCCACCAACTGGCGGGCAAGCTGGTCGGTGTCCGTGACCATAATGCCTCGATTACGCAGAATCTCCGAGGCAGCACTCTTGCCTGCACCTATCCCGCCTGTGAGTCCGTATAGCTTCATGTGAGATGTCTCCCCCCAATACGTGAGGGGAAATGGGCCTGAAGCAAGCCTCAAATTAAGCTTGGGAAGTTTGGATAGCCGCCTTATCCACCGGGAGGATCAGGCTAAAAGTCGCCCCTTGGCCGTGCTGGCTCTCTACATGCAGCAAGCCCTGTGTCTCAGAAACCAGATGCCGGACCACCGATAGTCCCAAGCCAGTCCCCTGCCCGGCTTCTCGCACGGAGAAATATGGTTGGAAGATGCGGGTCAAAACCGCTTCCGGGATACCCACTCCGTCATCGCAAACTTTGATCACCACAAATGGGGCTTCATTCCGGAAACGACTCTCATTCACCACCTTGGAGTCAGGGGATGAACTCAACATCCCAGCCTCTAACGGATTCTCTAGTATACTGGTCTCCACCCAGACCCGATGATGCTTTTGCGTGCAGGTCAGTGCGTTGAGGATCAGGTTGATCAGCACCTGCTCCAGATCCAGCGCATTCATGGCCAAGACTACATTGCCGACCTGGTTATTGAAGGCCAGGCTGTGCTTCTTCATCGCGGGATGAAACGACAGCAGATCCTGAATATTTTTCAGCACTTCCCCAAGATACGCCTCTTTCTCACTATGCGCCCGCTGCCGGAAAAGCTCCATGTAACGCCGGGATATCTCCAAGCATCGCTCCACATGTTTGGAGAGCTGGGCCACTTCCTTGCGCATGCCGGAGAGCTGATCGCCGTTGATAAATGTCACTCCACTGAGGCGCTCGCTCATCATCTCTGCCATGCCTGAGACCACCGTCAACGGACTATTGAGATCATGGATGATCCCGGCATACAACTCCCCTTTGACTTGGGAAGATTTCACGGCAGTCCGTTGCTGCTCGATCTCGTCTTGCAACGAATTCAGCAACCGGGCGGTCTCTTTCAGCCGGCCAGCCGCATTACGATGCTCCATGGCGGCTGAAACAACCTTACGGATCTCATCCACTCCGAAAGGCTTCACCAGATAATCACGGGCACCCAACCGCAAGGCCTGCCGGGCAGTCTCCAAGGTCTGGTAGGCGGTGAGGATGATGACCTCGATGGCCATGTCCATCTGCTTCAAGCCAGCCAACACATCGATGCCTGACACCCCCGGCATGCGGATGTCGACGATGGCCGTATCGACCACATGAGTTCTGGCCAACTCCAAGGCCTGCTCGCCATTCTCCGCCACCAACAGCTCGTAATCATCGCCAAAGACCATGCAGAGCGCCTGACGTGGGCTCTCATCATCGTCCACGATCAGCAAAGTACGGCGATGCGTCTTAGCCGTCTCTACGGAACTGACTTCCAAGAGATGTTCGATTGACCTGCCGTTATTGCTGTTCGTTTTGTTCATAAGTTTACCAGCTTGTATGCTAAACCTATTCGCCGGAGAGAAGCTTCTCCCACAGCGCATCGTTCAGCAGCACCTTGTTGATGAAATCACGATCATCGTTACCCACGATGTTGCTCGATTTTTCCAACGGGAACACCAAAGTGAATTTGGCTCCCTTGGGCTCGCGGGACTCAGCCCGGACCAGGCCACCCAAATGGTAGGCCAGGAAATAGAACGCCATCAGGTTGATACCGAAATCTTCCGGATGCCCGCTGCGGGCAAAGAAAGGATCAAACACCCGGCGCAAAGCCTCTGCTGGCAGTCCCGGTCCGTCATCTTCCACAATGAGTTTGATGCCGTTGTCCTGCGGCTCCGCGGAGAGCCAGATGTTTCCGCCAGCTCCCAGTTGGGCAACAGCTTCCTGTATCAGCAACTGGAGCATCCGCAAGAGTTGCGGCCGCTCTGTGGTCATGGCTGGCAATCCCGCCGGCACATTGTTCGTCACCGTGATTTTCCGATCCGCCAGCACCGGCGCCATGGCGGTCAAGGCCTCGCCCACCGCCTCAGCCAGATTCACCGGCTGCACGGCCCCGCTGTTGGCACTCAGGAGCCCCAGATTATCGAGTTGAGCGGAGATGCGCTCCACTTGCACCCGGACATGATCGTAAAAATCACGCCAGAAGTTGGGGTTGCGCAATTCATCCATGGCCACCTTCTCCTCCTGCAACTTCGCCGGAGCTAGGTCGAGGAACGTACGCACCGCCACCAGCGGATTACGCAAGTGATGGCTCAAACCGGCCGCCATGACACCTAAGCTGACCACACGATCGGTGATCATCATGTTGTGCAGTACGGACAGCTTCTCGCGCATCAACTGGTCACGCTCATGCTGGACGATGAAAAACTCGATGCCCCGCTTCAAAGTCGTCTCCAGCTGCGGGATATCCCAAGGCTTGGTGACATACTTGTAGATCGCCCCGGTGTTCACCGCATCGATGGCGGCATCCAAATCCGAGTATGCGGTAGCAAGGATACGGATGGCCCGCGGGTTGATCTGTCGCGCCTTTTCCAGCAACTGCACACCCTTTTCTCCGGGCATCCGCTGGTCCGTCATCAGCACCGCGATCTGGTCCCGATTGGCCTCAAAGATCTGCAAGCCTTCAGCCGCATTAGTAGCGGTCAAAATTCGGAACTCATCGGCAAAAGCACGCGAGAAGTACTTCAGGGACTTCTCTTCATCATCCACGTATAGGACCGCGTATTTCTTATAATCGTACGGATTCTGCATAATATAAATTTAGATCAGGATACGGCCTCTAAGGCTCCATTTTTCACTGTTTGCAAAGGAAACTCGAGGGTAAACTCGGTAAATTTGCCCGCCTCGGAGCGCACATTGATGCGGCCATCATGCTGCTGCATGATGCGGTAGCAGATGCTGAGCCCCAGCCCCATGCCCTGTCCCACATCTTTGGTGGTGAACAACGGGTCAAATATTTTGCTGATCACATGGTCCGGGATTCCTTGTCCGTTATCACGGATGACCAACCGGTAAGTGTGCTGCCGCAACTCGTCGGTGATCCAAATGCCCGGGGCATCATCCCTTTCACCACGGCTTTTGACCGCATCCAAGGCGTTTTGCACCAAGTTGGTCAGGACCTGCAAAAGCGTGCTCTCATTTCCCATCACCACCTGATGGGGGTTGAAGTTCTGGTGCACCTCCACTTTATCCTTCCATTCACCAGATAGAAAACGCAGCGCCGCCGCCACCGGCTTGCCGATCTCCAACTCCGTCATCCGATCCTCACGCGGATGCGTGAAGGTGCGCAGGTCGGAGACGATATCTTTTACCCGGTCCACACCATCTTCGATATCCTTAAGCACATCGGCAAAATCTTCCAACTCCTCCGCCGGGATATGCTTGGACTGCTTACGCAGGGTAAACAGACCAGTCTTGGCATAATTCAACGGATTGTTGATCTCGTGGATGATACCTGCACTCATACGGCCCAATGAAGCCATCTTCTCCGTCTGGACCAGCTGCGTCTCCGTCTCTTTGAGTTGTTCCAAGGTCGCTTCCAGTATCTTGTTCTGCCGGGCCAGCTTGCGCTGCATCTGATAGGAGCCGATCAGATTTCGCAGTCGCACATGCAGTTCCGTGACTGAAAATGGCTTGGCCAAAAAGTCGCTGGCACCGTGGGAAAGTGCCGTCAGCTTGGTATCTTCATCTGCCCGGGCGGTCAGTAGCAGCACTGGGATGCTCTGGGTGACGCTCTGGGCCCGCATCTCCTTACAGACCTGGATGCCATCCATCTCCGGCATCATCATATCGCAGAGCACAATATCCGGTTGGAATTGTGCCGCCAGCGCCAGTGCTTGTCGGCCATCCGCCGCTTCGATCACCTCATACTCGTTCACCAGTTCCGATTTCAGGTAACGCAGCATGTCCGGCTCGTCATCTGCCACCAGGACCTTGGGCCGCTGGCCGTTGGCACTTATGGGTTGCAAAGGCCGGATGCTTTCTTTGAGTGCGGTCAAGGAAGGGAACAGCTCGGCACGCCGATACAACCCCTGCAACCACTCGCCTTGGGGCGATGGCTCTGCCTGAGGTGCGATGGACACGGGTTCTGTTGACGTCGCTTCCATTTGTGGAGACACCGGTACGCTCTTATCCTCCCTTCCCACAGTCACCGGGAGCCGCACCGTCATGGTGGTCCCCTGGCCAGATTTACTGGCGGCGGCAACTGATCCGCCCTGAACTTCAACTAATTCTTTCACCAAGGCAAGACCGATACCAGTTCCTTGATACTTTCTTTGGGCGGAGGTATCTGCCTGCCAGAAGCGGGTAAAGAGGTAGGGCACATTCTCCTCAGCGATACCCATGCCGGTATCCACCACCCGGATCACCACTTCATCCCCTTCCTTCTTGGCCCGGATATCCACCCGGCCATTCGAAGGCGTGAACTTGATGGCATTAAAGACCAAATTCAGCAGGATTTTCTCAAGCTTATCACGGTCAGCCACAATGGAACTTACCGCCGGCTCCACCTCGACCGCCAAGTTCACCCGCTTGTCGTCAGCCATCTTCTGCACAGAACTGCAAAGTCCTTTGAGGAAATCATTCAGATTCACCGAATCCCGGCGCACATCCATATGCCCAGATTCCAGCTTCACCAGATCCAACAAGTCATTGATGAGCTTCAGGAGGCGCAGACCGTTGGCCTCCATGGTCTGCAACCATTCGCGCGTCTGGTCATCGAATAGATGCGCCTTTTGTCGGCGCATCGTTTCGATCGGTGCCAGCAGCAAAGTCAGCGGCGTGCGCAGCTCATGGCTGATATTGGCAAAGAACCGGGTCTTCACCTCATCAAGCTCCATCAATTTTTTATTGGCCGCCTCCAAAGTCTGCTTGTTGCGGTCCAACTCGAAACGCAGAGCGAACTCCCGATAACGTGTATCCCCCGTATAAAAACTGGAGACCACCACGATCAATCCGGTCAGCACCAAGAAGTATAGGTTGTTGAACACCAGATGAAATTCATCCGCCGGGCCGATCAACAATACCGCGCCAGCATACATGCTGGTGACGAGCAACGACGCCAAAAGATTTTCAAAGTACGTCCAAGGCAGAAACAAACCGGCACCGATCAATACCAGGTTCAGCCCCGCATAGTAAGGGGATGTCACCTCATCTGAAGCGTAGATCATGCCGGCGATGAAGAACGCCGGGAGCATGTACCAAACCATCCCCAGAAACCGGTAATTGCGGTCACCAAAATCCGTATTGAACAACGCCCGGACGCCCCACACTGACAGCGAGCAAAGTATGCGCAACCAGAGGAATTCCCACACCTGATCTGGATAGACGAAGTAATCCAGCGTGATGCCCGCCGGCATCAACACCATGGCCCAAATCGCACCCAGGCGCGAATTTCTGATTCGCACCTTCTTGTCGTATTCGGCAAATGCTGTCTGGACGTCCTGTTGGTTCACAAATCAGAGCGGCTTGCGGATTTCCACAAATATGTTCGCCCCGGTATGGTCGGCTTTCACCGACCACATGCCCTGGGAGCTGTCTTCCGGAATCAGCCCGCCCAACTGTTTGTCATCACGATATACCAGATGCCACTCGAAAATGTACTCCATGATGTTTTTGATGGGATTGCATGAATCCACATTCGTGGCCACCACCAAACCACCCGGGGCGAGTTGCTCATAGAAAATATTCAAGAGCCGTTTGCAGATACGATCACTCAGGTAGTCGAACAGGCCGGCGCAATAGATAAAATCAAATTGCTGCCCCAAAGCCATCGGCTTGCCGCCCTCTTTCAAGATCTGGTGCACAGATTTCTTGGTGAACTGCAACCCGGTGAACCGCCGGAAACGGGCCTTTACCTCGTTCAGTTTCTGCCCGGTGGATTCGAGGGTTTCATCGTTAAAATCTAATAGCGTCAAGTGCGCCCGATCGCAGATGTCATGCTGTTCCAGAAAATCATGCACTTCCTTGGCCGGACCACAACCCAAGTTCAAGACCCGGCAAGGCCGCCCCAAACGGGTCACCCGATGAGTCTCATCAACCAAACGTTG
Source organism: uncultured Verrucomicrobiota bacterium (assembly GCA_964599715.1). Classification (GTDB taxonomy): domain Bacteria; phylum Verrucomicrobiota; class Verrucomicrobiia; order Limisphaerales; family JAEYXS01; genus JAEYXS01. The sequence goes on from CAZRGY010000071.1 coordinate 6,221, forward strand.
GGTGAGATACTTCACCCGGTTGCGATGTGCCTCGGCCGGGGCCTGGGTCAGGATGTAAACATTCAGAATCTTGGCGAACAGCGAACTGCCCTCAAAAGGATCGCGCAAGATCATGTTCACCATCTCGTAATCACCCGCGTATCCCAAGGGTTTCTGGTAGATGCGATACATGAAGGGAGAGCACAACAGCAGCGGATGTAACTGCCGTTTCACGTAAGTACGATGGATGGGCTGCAGCTCCGTATCAATCTGCTGGGCGATATCTTCAAACCGGACGAACAGATCGTTCACCACCGGCAACATGGGGCTGCTCAACTCGGAGATTACCTCGCGCTCCCTTTTCTGGCGGTCTCCTCCGGGATCAGAACGGATACTAAGCTCCACCTGCTCCAACCACCGGCGCAGATCAGCCAGCAAAGTCTGCATATCCGCCACCACCACCTTGAAGTCAGGCGTCACCCGCTGGTTCTTGCTCCATTCAGTGATGAATTCACTGAATTCATCACGCAATCGGTTCGGCTGAGTGCTGGAAACCAGAAAATCAACGTCCACCCAGGCTTCATCCAGCGTCGTTTCACAAACCAGCACGATGCCCGTGTTCACCAAATTGCTCACCACCGCCCGGCCGGAATAGACCAAACGATCACGGATGATGATCCGGAAATCCGAAAGCACCTCAGACAGCTGCAAGATGCTGTATGGATTGTAGACCTCGAAAACAACCAGATAGCGCGTCAACCGCAAGAGTGTAGCCCGCACCTCCGCCCCTTGGCTATTACGGCAGACTATGAAGCTATCCCTTTCCCGGGAAGGCGACGTAATGATATTTTCGTTTTCCATTTGATACTGCTGGCAATGCCTCCCTACCCAATAAGGGATGACAATACATGACTATTTTCCTCCCCTCTTGAACGCGCTATGGAATAACAAAATATTTTCATGACTACTACTGTTTTTTTGCTTGCGACTCAAGAACTTGCAAAATCCGTGAGAACCCTGAGCCCCAAGCGACTTTGGCCACACCCAGTGCCGGACAGCTCTACCACCCCAACCCTTTGTGACCCAAGCTCATGCAAATAACAAGCCGACGAGTGCCAGTATTAATCCTGCGTATCGCCCTTATATCTTGTCGCGTAAATGTCTCTCGGTATTACCAGCAAAAAAAAATGAAGCTAAAAATCATCAAGTTCTTGCTGCAGAATAATTTACTTGCTCCTACTTAAGCCGTTTGTCAGGTTACTTTTCGTGTTTCAACGCACTCCACATTCCGCTCAACCAGAGTGCCAATATCCGCGTCCATAACTCACCCAAACAACCATGTCTACCCAACTAAATAAGGTTCGTTTATTACTGCTCTCCGCAGTCTTGACTCTGGGTTTTGATTCTTGGGGCGTAGGGTTTCGCCTCCCGAATCAAGACCCAGAAGGCATCGCCCGCGGTAACGCCTTCGTGGCTACCGCCGACAATCCCTCCGCCATCTATTACAACCCCGCAGGCATTACGCAGTTGCAGGGGCAGCAATATCAGGTTGGTCTCTACTACGTCTCCGCCAGCACTCGGTATACCTCTACGACTGGAGCCACGGCGAAGACTGATTCCAGCTTCCAGCCCGTGCCGCAGATGTATTACGTGCATAATCTGGAAGACAAACCAATCACCTTGGGACTCGGTGTCTATGCCCCTTACGGCCTTTCACTGGACTATGGTGATAACAACCCTTTCAGCCTGATCGCTGAATACGGCAAACTGGTTTACGTAAGCATCAATCCGGTGATCGCCTGGCAGGTCACGCCTGAACTGTCCGTGGGTATCGGGCCTTCTTTCAATTACTCCAAGGCCACCCTCGCCAACGCGGTGTTACGCTACAAGGGCGATGGTTTGGACGTCGGCTTCAACGCCGGTGTCCGCTGGCAACCTCATGAGAAATGGTCTTTCGGGGCCACCTATCACTCCGCCACCAAGATCGAATACAAAGGCAGCGCCGATATCTTCGATACTTTCCGCACAGAATCCACGGCCGATTTTCAATATCCGCAATACGCAGTGGCTGGCGTGTCCTTCCGCCCCACCGAGAACTGGAACTTCGAGTTCAATCTGGATTGGACTGATTGGGACAACGTCAATCAGACGGTTTTCCAGAACACCTTTATCGGTGATATACCGTTTGTCTTCAACTACCGCTCCAGCTTCATGTATGAGTTCGGCATCACACGCAAACTCAAGAACGGCTGGTTCGTGAGTACCGGTTATTTCTACAGTGAAAACTCCAGCCCAGATGCCAACTTCAACCCCATCGTGCCAGATGCCAATCTGCATTTGGGCAGTTTCGGTTTTGGGCATAAAGGCAGCCGGTGGGATTGGGTCATCGCCTATCACTTTGGCTATGGACCGGGCCGCACTGTCAATGGCAGCCCCACAGTAGGACCGCAAAATGCAGATGGGCGCTATCGCACCTTCAACAACGCGGTGAACATCTCCCTGAACTACAAGTTTTGAGCTCTGCTTTAAATGGTTGTCGGTCAGTAGCAACTGCTGCTACCGGCATCCATCTCGATTTCTTTCACCCAATTGTGCATCCATTTCTCGGCCGCAGCCGGACCGGTCGTCAATTCCGGATGCGCTTGGATCATGATCCCGAGCTGGTTCTGGTAAGTCACACACCCTGAACCCAACAACTGACAACGCAAGACCGGTGGCGCAAACAACCAGCCGCCCGCGCACTTGGGCTCATTGATCTTTTTCTCGGCATCCCAATCGCCCAGATTCGAAAAACTTCCGATGTACCATTCCGGCATCGCGTTGCCGGAATCCAAAAGGTACTTTTTCATCCCGTTACTAAGCGGCAGGCAGAGTTGATACGCCTGCCAGTTGGCCCAGTGCTCCCCTTTACCCAAGGCCGCGTAGATATTCCGGTGGATATCCATCACCGTCTCATAGGATTTCACCTTCACGGTGACGTAGCTCGTGTGATTCGCCGTATCGCGCCCCAAATCTACCTTGCCACGCACATTCACCGGCAGCATCCACGGCACAACGGCAGATTGATCTTCCAGAAATGGCCGGATCGCTTTGGTAAGATGCTTCACCAGAAAGGAGTTCACGGTGACGCCGGACTTACGGCAAACCCGCCGCATCCGTGTGGTCTCTTCCTCATTGAAGATATGCCACGCCACCGTTGTCGGAGCCTCTGTATTGGTGCTCGGCTTGGGCTCGCCATCCAGCTTGATCCACTTCAGCCTTTTCTTGGGCCGGACAAACTTCGGCAGGGATTGTAAAATAGCCAAGGAAGAGGGACTGGAGGGATATTTGATCTGCGGCAGGTCACAAAGCTCCACCCCGCGATCACGAAAGATTTGGGCAAAACCACCGATGCCATCCACGTTGATGTGCTTGTGGTAGATCCATTCCGGCTCGCTTGCTCCCGGAGCCACCCGCCCGAAACGGATTCCCACAAATTCCCCCAGTGCCTCGGCGGCGACAAACCACGGGCTTAATGGATCAGCAGTTTTGCTCATGAATTCAGGTAAAATTACGGCATGTCCCCGAAATGCGCTGCCCCAACGCTGTGCCGATGAGCCTAGCAACGCTTGGCTTCAATGCAAGCCACCGTCTTCTCTTTTTGCTTAAGAGAGAGCAAAAAGGATTCTGTTGTCGCGCCTTGGCTCTCCAGTTAACTGCCCAACCCCAGGTTCTTCACGATCCGGCTGGTGGAATACGCCTTGTTCAGCGTGTAAAAATGGATTCCCGGCACACCGGCGCGCAGCAGTTCCTGGCACTGCTCCGTGGCATACTCGATACCAAATTCCTTGGCTGCCTCGTCATCATCCCCGATTGGATCAAGACGTGTTAGCAACTTCGCGGGCAACTGCGCCCCACATAACGCTGTGAAGCGCTTGATCTGCGAACCGCTCATCACCGGGATGATGCCGGGGATGATGGGCACTTTCACTCCGAGCTTGGTCAGGTAATCCCTGAACTCAAAGAAATCGGCGTTATCAAAAAACAACTGTGTGACCACAAAATCCGCCCCGTGGTCGATCTTATCCTTCAACCGCTGCCAGTCCACATGCTTGCCTTCCTTGCAGGCGATATGCCCTTCCGGAAAACCTGCCACGCCGATGGAAAATTCATTCAACCCCTTCAGATACTCGACCAGCTCATAGCTGAACTCGAAGCCCCCTTCGGTTTTCGTGAACTCACCCGTGCCTCCGGGCGGATCGCCGCGCAGTGCCAGGATATTCTTGATACCAAGGTCTTTCGCTTGCTTGAGCACACCCGCCAGTTCTTCTTTCGTGCTGTTCACGCAGGTGAGATGGGACATCGCCGTGAGCTTATGCTCCTTCTGGATGCGGTCCACGATCATCAAAGTCTTGTCGCGCGTGCTACCACCAGCACCGTATGTCACGGAGCAGTAGTCAGGCTTCAAAGACATCAATTCAGGAATCGTCTTCTCCAGCAGAGACGCATCACCTTCCGCCGTTTTGGGTGGAAAGAACTCGAACGATATGGCCGGACGTTGCGCTTGCGCGCACGCCTTATGGATGTCCCGTATGAACTGCATTGTGCTGGCTATTATGCGCTTAACCCGTCCGAGCGCAAGCGGCACGTTGTCTGAAGGAAATGACCAATGACGAAACCCTAATGACCAAGGAATGAGCAATGCAAAAGCTCCAAATCACAAGAACCAAGCACCAGAGAAACTTAAAACACTTATCGGATGCGATTCTACTTGGAGCATAGCATAGAGAATACTTCGTCATTCGAGCTTGGTCATTCGTCATTGGGACAAATCCCTTGCTTGCCCTGCCCCGGATAAACCGCAAACCTCCCACCCGCATGGCCCGTCAGCGACTCGTCATCTTGAGTGACATCCACTATGCCAGCGCCGCCGAACAGGCGCGCGGGAGTGATTACGAGTCCCGCGCCATCACCTCTCCTGGCCAACGCTTATTGGTTCGCCTCTGGCGGCGGCATATCTGGCTGCGGAATCCCTTTGCCCATAACCACCAATTGGACCGCTTCCTGGCCGAATGCCCGGCAGCGGATCTCGTCGTGGCCAATGGTGATTACTCCTGTGACTCCGGCTTCATTGGCGTGAGTGACAATGCCGCCTGCGCCAGTGCGAAAGAATGTCTAGATAAGCTTCGCACACGATTCAATAGCCAGCTCCGCACCACTATCGGCGACCATGAATTCGGTAAGAAAAGCATGGGTTCGGGTGTCGGCGGAATGAAATTTGACAGCTTGCAAGTGACCAAGAACACGCTCGAACTGCCCACCAGTTGGCGGATGGAACTCGGCCGCTACGTCATCATCGGCATGACTTCCTCGCTCGCCGCGGTGCCTTCGTTGGCGGGCGATCAATCAGCCGAGGAACAAGCGGGTTGGCTGGAGGAGCATCAACGGCATTTGAACGAAGTCAGCAACCTCTTCTCAGGCATCAATTCCAGCCAGCGTATCATCCTGTTCTGCCATGACCCCACGGCACTGCCCTTTCTGTGGGAAGTAGAGGTGATCCGTAAACTGGCTCCGCAGATAGAGCGCACCATCATCGGTCATCTGCATTCCAATCTGATTTTTCGCCAAGCTAAACTGATGGCGGGCATACCTCCCATCCGTTTTCTAGGTCCCACGGTCACGCGGAACACCCAAGCCCTAAACCGGGCGCGGGTATGGAAACCTTTCCGGGTGCAACTCTGCCCTTCCCTAGCTGGCACCCAACTACTGCGGGATGGTGGCTATCTGTCCTTGGAATTGGACGAGGATGCTCCCTTGAA
>CAZRGY010000072.1:0-11953 GCA_964599715.1 uncultured Verrucomicrobiota bacterium
ACATCCAACTGCGGTGAACTCACACCCAGATCGAACAACACCCCGTCACAGCTTCCGTCCGCCACCCACTCCCGCAACTGGTCGAACCGCCCCCGCTGGACTTCCCAGCGCCCTTCAAATTCCGCCAAACGACGCTTCGCCGCCTCAATGGCGACGCCATCTCGATCGCAGCCAAATAGCCATCCACTCGGGCTGCTGGCTTTCAATATGGCTGCTGCGTGTCCAGCCCCACCGAGCGTCCCGTCCACGTACCGGCCGCCCGTCTTGGGCGCCAGGGCTGACAACACCTCCTCCAACATCACTGGAATGTGGATGAAGTCGGTCACGTTGCATTGCCTTGGGTTATTTCCACCGACGTCCCAGACTGAACAGTTTCGCGGTCAGCCAGCTCCAGGCCACCCCGCCCTTGCCCTGCGGCTTCACTTTCGCCGCCGAGTTGATCGCTGCCGGCTGCTCCGGCGCCGCCAATTCAAAATCCGTTTCACTCAGGTCATTACGCACCACTTTGACCTGATCCAACTTAAGCTCACCTTGCTGCAACGAGCCGAACTGCACGGCGGCAGCTTCCGCCCGGGCCTTGACCCGCTGACCAAACAACGTCTCGCGCAGGCTCTTGCGGGCAACCGTTTCTCCAACGGAGGCATGCGGCCCCGAGCCCACAGACTCTGGAGCCGCATCGGTTCCTCCCCCCGGTGCATCAGGGAAAAGTGTTTCTTCGTTCTGCGGCGCAGGCGCCAACGACACGGAACGCCCCACCGGCTCAAAGCGCGGCAGCCGCTTCTTCTCATCCACCCGGAACGGACTGGGTTCATCTGAAGCCCGCCGGACTGCTTTCGATGCTGCTAACAACGAACCTGTTTCCATATGCTTCACTTGTGTTAGATAAGTTTGAACGCCTCCGACTGGAGCGCGTCGTCCACCTTGGACGCCTGTTCCAACCGCTCCGGATTCCAAATCTCAAACCGGTCCATCAACCCCACGAAAACAGCCTCTTTCTCGATCCCGACCGCTTTCGCCATCTGGTCTGGCAGACAGATGCGCCCCGACTTGTCCAACGTGGCCGAAGCCGACTTGCGCCCCAACAACCGCCGCAATGACTCTGCTTTCGGATCCGCGAAGGGCATCGCTTTCAGCTTTCCCACTAACTGCGCCATCTCCTCCGGCGGCAAAACCAACAGGCACGCATCCGGAATTCCGGCGCTCGGCCACAAAATCAACGTGAGCTCCACATCCGGCTGGTGTGGACGCCATTTCGCCGGGACCTGAACCCGCCGCTTGTCGTCCACCCCGTGACGAAAGGTCGAGCTGTAGTAGATCGGCGTTATGGTTTCAGTTGATGACATTGTTTTAAGGAGGCGGTTTCTGGGCCCTTCATCCACCGCGCCCCACAACGCCCCACTTTCAACCATTTTCACCCATTTTAGTCAATCTTTAACTCACTGCGTTTTTATCCACCACTTATTCACATTTTACTTTAACGTAAAAATAGGCCCATTCCGTAGGATTACGGAGAACAGCCCTCTAAAAAATATTTTCTGAGATTTAACCTGAGAGATGGCCGTTTTTAGACACGACTAATCAAGTTACCGATAAAGCGAGGTTTTATGAGAATCCAAATGCAATAAGCCGAGCATTCGCAGGCCACCTCTTTTCCCCCATGAGAAATCCGTTAAAATCCCCAGATTGCCCCAAGGAAAGATTCTCTTTTCCCTGCCCCGCGATTCCTGCTTCATTGCGCCGTGCCTGAGACCGCATTGCGCACCCTAGATTTTGACTACTCGCTGCCCCCTGAGCTGATCGCCCAGCATCCGGCCCCGCAGCGGGATCAGTCACGTTTGCTCGTTTTGGATCGCTCTACCGGGCAGACCACCCATCGCCAGTTCCCCGACTTGGTCAGTTACTTGCAGCCAGGAGACACCCTGATTCTCAATAACTCGCGCGTCATTCCCGCCCGCCTGCGAGGCGTCAAGCGGGGTACAGGCGGCCAAATCGAGATATTGCTCGTGGAAGAAGTGGCGAAAAACGACTGGTGGGCCCTGCTCCGACCGGGAAAAAGGGTACGCCCAGGTTCCGTGATAGATTTCACCCAGCACGACGGCTCTCCTGCCCCACTGAACGCGGAATTGATTGAAAAGAATGAGGCGGGACATTGCCGCCTCCGTTTCCAGTGCGCAGGGGATGTGCTGGATGTGATTGATGCCTTGGGCGAGATTCCCCTCCCCCCTTACATCGCCCGCGAGGCCGGAGCTTCAAGCCCGGAGGATCTGGAACGCTATCAAACCGTTTACGCCTCAGACCGCGGTTCAGTAGCTGCGCCAACCGCAGGTTTGCATTTCACACCCGAATTGCTCCAGCAGATCAAAGACCGCGGCATCAATATCCATTATGTCACACTGCATGTGGGGCTAGGCACCTTTGCGCCCATAAAGGTGGATCATATCGCGGAACATCAGATGCACTCGGAACGCTTCGAGATAAAAGCGGAAACAGTCGCTGCGATCGCCGCAACAAAAGCAGCAGGCAGACGCGTCTTTGCCATCGGCACCACCACTGTGCGCGTGCTGGAATCTGCCGCCGCCCAGAACGACGGTGAGCTCACTGCGATGCGTGGCACGACCCGCATCTTTCTTTACCCACCTTATCGCTTTCGTGTGGTGGATTGTCTCGTCACAAATTTTCACCTCCCTCAATCCACCTTGCTCATGTTGGTGAGTGCATTTGCGACACCGGGTGAAACGCATGGTCGCGAGATGATGTTGAACACCTACGCTGAAGCCGTGCGCGAGCGATACCGCTTCTTCAGCTATGGCGATGCGATGTTGATCAAGTAAGCAACTGATGACCGCTAGAAAAAACAAACGCCCGTTCGTATTGATCAACATGGCGATGACTGCTGATGGCAAGATCGCCACGGCAAACCGGGCCATCACGACATTCGGCTCACCAAGAGACAGCGATCATCTCTACGAACTCCGCGCCACCGCCGATGCCGTGATGTCTGGTGCACGCACCATAGATACGAACCCGGTCTTGCTCGGTAACGGTGGTGAACGATTCCGCAAACTGAGAGAGAAAAACGGTTTAGGCGACTACGCGCTACGAATCATTGTGAGCGGCTCCGCGAGCATCGATCCCGCGGCAGAGATTTTCAAACATCGTTTCGCCCCCATAATTCTGCTGACCACCAAACGCGCGGCAAAATCACGGCTCAAGAAATTGACGCCACTGATCGACGATCTAGGACAGTTTGGTGAACGTGAATTGGATATCGCTGCCGCCTTGAGATGGCTGCAGGAGAAGTGGCAGGTGCAGCGACTGCTCTGTGAGGGCGGTGCGGATCTCAACGACTTGTTGTTTCGCGCTGATGTCGTGGATGAGATCAACCTCACCATCTGCCCGTTCATCTTTGGTGGTCGCACATCCCCCACCATCTCGGCTGGCACTGGACTGATGGCCTTAGACAAAGCCTGCCAATTCGAACTAATTTCCCGCAAAAAAGTCGATTACGAACTGTATGCGGTATTTCGGCGTAAATAGTTCTCGTAAAAAAGAGCGCACGAAATACAACGATGCCAGATGCAGTCTGAAGGAACAAACAGCTCACCAAACTTGGCCCGGGGACAATTGGTGGGAGCTGGCCGCTACGAGCTCAAGCGCATGCTCGAGAAAGGCGGCATGAGCAGCATCTGGCTGGCTTACGATTCCCAACAGCAAGAGCACGTGGCTTTGAAATTTCTGCCACCTGAGATCAGTAATTCCGCTGAAGCGTTGCAGGTGATGCAGCGCGAAACGGCCAAGAGCCGGAACTTCTCCCATCCGAATATCATCCGCATCCACGATCTGGTTGAGCCTGCAAACGAACCTCCTTTTATCGTGATGGAGTTTGTCGAGGGCGACAATCTTTACAACCTGAGCGGGCATCAGCCTAATGGCGTTTTTTCGTGGGACCAACTCAAGCCATGGGTCATCCAGCTGTGCGATGCCCTGGAACACGCTCACGAAGCCGGGGTGATCCATCATGATATCAAGCCATCCAATATGATGATAAACCGGGCCGACCAGTTAAAACTGGCCGATTTCGGCATCTCAATGACTGTAGGCGAATCAAAGCTGAACAACCCAAACCAAGTCATCAACGGCACCTTGGGTTACATGAGTCCCCAGCAGCTTAGCGGCCACCCGGCACATGTCACTGATGACATCCATGCGTTCGGCGCGACACTATACGAACTGCTTTCCGGCCGTCGTCCTTTCCAATCTGAAAACGTTATAAAAGAGACCCTCAACGACAAACCCAAGCCCTTGATCGAAGTGCTCAACGAACAAGGATTCACAAACAAAATTCCGCCTGAAGTAGGTGCCTTGATCATGGCTTGCCTGGCCAAAGACCCTTCCATGCGCCCGGCCAGTGCGAGATCCGTAGCTGAATGGTTGAATCTAAAAATTTCCAAATCCAGATTACCGCCGCCACCACCGCCGCCTCCTTCAATCCTGAAGACCAGCCGTAAACTGGCAACTAAATCGTCAGTTCAGCGAAAAATCACCAAAAAAAAATCCCGCCTCTCACTGCGTTCAAAGCTCATCATTACAGCATTGATTCTGCTTGGATTTGCATGCCTCCTACTGATTTTGTAAAACCTGATTCAATAGCCAATTAGGCATTGGCTTCTTTAGTCTCCACCCACCGGGCAAAGAGCCAGAGCAAGTCTGCCAGCCGGTTCAGATAGATGATGATTTCGGCGTTTTGCAGCAGGTCTTGATCTTGCAACACACACACACGACGTTCAGCCCGGCGGCAATTCGTACGCGCGACATCCAAAGCAGCGGAATGCACCGTGGCACCGGGTGTCGCCCAGCCTTTGAATGAGACTTTCTGCGCTTCGATCTCAGCCACCAACTTGTCCAGCTTGGCGGTCATCTCGGGCGTCACCAGTTGAAACCCGTCTTTGACGTAACGCGGCAGATCTTCCACGGACGTAGCCAGTTCCCCCATCAACGTCACTAGGTCTTTTTGGATGAGGAGCAGGTTGTCCTTCGCAAAGTCGTGCGAGGCCGTGGCTCGGGCCATACCCAAGGCGGTGTTGAGTTCATCCACACAACCGTAAGCTTCCACACGGGGATGACTCTTGGAAACACGGCGGTTATACATCAAACCCGTCGTGCCTTTATCACCTGTTTTGGTCGCAACGCTCATGAGGCCGGACTAGACATCAGGTTTTCTCGTGGCGCAAGGCGGGATTGTCTTTCTTTGCTAAAAAAGAAGCTCCCGACTTTTTCTATTGAGCCGCTTTCTTCTTTTTATTCTTGGGCGCTTTGCCGGCAGGCTCAGGGCTTTTCAATCCATGGGATTCACGCAGATAGGAAAGCATGCGCTGCTCGTAATCCGTGGGCTTCGTTTTGTCATTCTGGAGTGCATCCATGGCACCGATATACGGAGTAATGTCCTCCCGCGCCCAATCGATCACATTAAGCGCCATCAGCGATGCCGGATCATGCTTTTTGAGCATATCAGTCAAGGCAGCTTGTGCTTTACTGCTCTTACCGGCCTGGATCAATCCCCAAGCCGCCATGGCCTTGATCTCACCACAGGAATCATTTAACACAGTCTCCAGAGCCTTCTGAGCATCAGCAGACGTTTTGGCCTGCAGGAACAAGCCCACCGTGCCCCAATAACGAACGCCGGAATCTTTACTGGCGAGCAATTTGATCAGCGGTTTGATGTTGGCAGGATTCTTGGCCAGAGCCAGATCGGCCGCATCAAGATATGCCGGCAGATCATACAATTTCGGATCACGCACCATATCGTAGATGGTCGTCTTGTTCTCCGTAGCACGGCGATCACGCTCAGCCTCAGGCAACAAAGCTGAATCATGGATGGCCAACTGCCATTCACGAAGTTGGGCCCGCATTGTTTCGAGCGTTCCCTTATGTTCCGGACGATCCGCCAGGTTCACCACATTATCCGGGTCTGCTACCATGTCGTAGAGTTCTTCCACGGGCTTGAGCTCGAAGAAGCGACCCGTCACCGCATCCGTGCGGCGATTTTTGTACGCATCCTCCCACGTCTGCGTGGCCACCATCTTCCACAAGTAATCGAGGTGCTGGCCCCAAGGCACATAAGGCATGTAGTTCTTGATGTAAACATACCGTTTGTTGCGAACTGCACGCTGATTGTCGAAACGCTCATCCATCCGCTCACGGAAACTGAACACAAAACCTGGCTCGGGCTCGGTTTGCGGCCCCAAGAAGATCCGCCCCTGCATGACGGCCGGAACTTCCGAGTGCGTCAGGCTTAACCAAGTCTTGGGCAAATCCAAAAAGCTCACCAACCGATCCACCGTGGAGCCTGGCTTCGCCGCCGGCCATAGTGATTTGTATTTCTCCGGGATGCGCACGATAAGCGGCGTGTGCAAGCCGCTGTCGAAAAGGAAGCGCTTGCTGCGGGGCAAGACACCACCATGATCAGAGTTGAAGATCACAATGGTATCATCAGCGAGACCGGCCTTCTCCAGCGCCTCCAATGCCTTGCCGACCTCTTTATCCATGGTCTCCACTGCATCATAATACTTCGCGTAGTTCATCCGTATCCCCATCTCGTCGGGATGGTATTTGCTCAAGATGACTTCTCCGGGTGAATGACGTGTATTGGTCACATCCCCCTGCGCCCGGCTTTCATGGGATTCGTTGAAATTGAGGATCTGGAAAAAAGGTTGGCCCGGCTTCCGTTTGTTCCAGGCATCCGTCACGTTGCTGTCCCAGCACTGCTGGTCAACACGACCGCCAATGTTGTAATCCGTCTTCGTGTGGTTGGCGGTGTAGTAACCATTCTGGCGCAGGTAGTCGGGATAGTATTTGATCCGGTCATGCGGGATCATGTAGCGACTGCGCATGGGATGCGTGCCCATGGAGAGCGAATTGATGCCCGTGATCCACGTGCTGCGCTGGGCGGCACAGACCGGCGCGCTGGCATAGACATGGGTGTAGCGAAAACCCTGTTTGGCCAAGGCATCGATATTCGGCGTCTTGGCGGCGGAATTCCCGTAACAGCCAAACCACTTCACATTGGAGTCTTCGCAGACGATCCAGAGAATATTGGGCCGCTCAGCCGCCCGGGCCAAACTGGGCACAAGGAGCAATGCCAGAACAAAAAAGCGAAGCCAGAAGTGTCTCATGATATATGAATTAGCTTAAGTTTGAATATTTCGCGCCAATTTCATCCGTGCGATTTCTCTTGCTGACAAAAACAACGCGGTTCGGCTGGAAAAAGTGATGCATTCGGAATAGCACTGAAGCCCTTCGGGTTCAACGCTTAACTGACTGATGTCGGCTACCAAAAAGCAATTTAAGTCACGAGGAACTTATGGAGATAAAGGAAGCGAAGAGATGGTGCGCACTGCAGGTTTCGAACCTGCGACCCCTACCGTGTGAAGGTAATGCTCTACCACTGAGCTAAGCGCGCGGCCACATACCCGAACCGGCGAACCGGTAACGAGTGCCGGAAACATTAGGTAGGTGACCCACCCAAGGCAAGAGTCTTTTTGAGCGAATTTTCCCTGCTGTTTTCGGCTCCAAAAGTTCCAAAAATCAAGGCCGCCAGGTCTTACTCCAGAGCGCGTAAGTCTCGAACATGGCGCGCCGTTCCAAGGGCGTCCATTCGGCGATGCGTTCCTGTAACGTGCTGTACTGGCCGAACTTGGGCTCACGCTCCACCGCCAACTGATAGTTCTCTAACGCCTTGGCCACATCCCCCACGCCCCAATAGCCGAGCACCTTGGAATAGTAGTCGTAACGCGAACGGTTTTGGCTCAACTCACCCGCCTTTTCAAAATGCTCCACCGCCGTCCGGTAGTCGCCAAGGTTGAAGTAAGCCCAACCGACTTGGTTGATCATCGGGGCCTTGGGGAACAATTCCTCTGCCTTGCGCAAGTCAGCCCGGGCAGCTTCCTTGCGCCCCAACAAAGCCAGCGCGTAACCGCGATTGGCGTAGGCTTGGTAGTTCGCCGGGTTCGCCTTGATCTGGCTGTCGAGGATATCGAGCTTGGGCGTGGTGAATGTGCCTACAGCCGCACTCTCGGCAGGCTTATGATGGGCGCAACCCGACAGGAGCAGTGCTCCAAACAACAAGGAGAAAGTGAAACTTTTCATACGATGAACAAGTTTAACGGAGACGCCAAGAGCTTGGCAGCAAGAAGGATGCAGAGCAATGCACAAGTTGACCCGGGAGACTGGACCTAAATTACCGTCCGGCACTTTGCATGACTCAAGTATTTAGCATTGCAGAAATACCAAGTTTGTTTCTAAGTTCGTTGGTGACGTTGATCCACACGTCGCCAAGCTCGCCGACACAGCTGTATGAAATCCAAGAAAACAGCCGCGAAAAAAGCTACCGCCAGCACGCCGGAAGCCAGTTCGCCATCCCCAAAAACCAAACCAGCCGCCCGCAAGGCTGCCTCCACCGCCGCCGCCGAATCGGTCGCGACGGCCAAGGCCTCACTTAAAAAATCTTCTCCGAAGAAAGCCGCTGCCAAAAAGAAGGCGGCCGCAGAAGCAGCCCCAAAGAAGGCCGCGGTGAAACTGCCCGCCATCCTCTTCGAGGATGATGCTATCCCTACTCCGGGCATCAGTGGTCCCGGCCAACGTTATTTCCTCGGGGCCGATGAGCCGGATGCTGGCTTGGGTGAATTGCCTGATTCTTACGGCACTGGTCGCCTTTTTCTGGCCGCACGTGATCCGCATTGGCTCTACGCAGCCTGGGATCTGACCAAGGAGCAGCAGCGCGAATACAACAAGCTTTCCAAAGACAAGCATCTCGTCGTCCGGATATTTCTCAATCGCGTCGGCGGCAAGGCATTCAGCGAAACTCACGTTCATCCGGAATCACGCCACTGGTTCATCCATGTCGGCAAAGCCGGGGCACGCTTCGTGGCGGAATTGGGCTACTACGACAAGTCAGACAAATGGGTTTCAGTCTCGCAGTCAAAGTCCACCTTGACGCCGCCTGATTCCCTCTCTGAGGACACCACGGCCAGCTTCACCGATGTACCGGTGGAAGTACCGTTCATGGATTTGATCGAGACGGTGAAGCAGGAGCTGAAGGGCAATCTGCCGCTCGTGGAAGCTATCGAACAACTCCGCGCCGCCGGCAACACCGCACTGCCAAAAGCCAAGTCGCTGGCCAAAGGCCTCTGGACTTCGGCACAGGAAAAAGCACTCGCGTCTGTGGTATCCATGGACAGCGTGCGTCGCATCTGGATCGGCTCGTTGGAGATCACGGAACTCATCCGACGCAAATTGAGCAACGAATTGTCCAGTGCGGCAGCCGCCCAGTTTTCCCAGCCCGGTGCCGGTGGTTTAGGCAGTGTCTCCAGCCCCTTCGGTGGCGAGGAAGAGAACAAGGGGTTCTGGTTCAATGTCAACGCCGAGCTCATCATCTACGGTGCCACGGAACCGACCGCAGAGGTCACCATCGGCGGCAAAGTCATCAAGCTGCGTCCGGATGGCACGTTCAGCTATCGCTTTGCGTTGCCTGATGGAAATTACGACTTGCCGGCTGTCGCTGTCTCTGCTGACCGCTCGGAAGCGCGCAGTGCCGAATTGAAGTTCAGCCGTAGTACAAGTTATTACGGAGATGTGGGGACACATCCACAGGATCCAAGTTTGCAACCGCCGACACCTGATGCCGTAGAATAATTTGCTTGCGGCAAGCGTCACACTTCGCCACCAAGGGGACGCATAAACACCATGTCGCAACCACAGGGAAAGCCGGGTTATCTCACGCTGGTGCTTCACGCGCACCTGCCGTTTGTCCGCCATCCAGAACACCCCAAGTTTCTGGAGGAGAGCTGGCTATTTGAAGCCGTCACGGAGACCTACCTGCCACTCATCCAATTGATGGATGGCTGGTTGAGAGATGGCATGCAGTTTCGCCTCACGCTGACTCTCACCCCTACCCTTTGCTCCATGCTGCAGGATGAACTCTTGCAGGAGCGTTACAGTCGCCACCTGAACGGCTTGGTGGAACTGGCGGAAAAGGAAGTCCACCGGACTACGTGGGACAAGTCATGCCATCCGCTGGCGCTGTTGTATCATCAGCGTCTCGTTGCCGCCCGCGACCTATACCACTCCTACCAGCGCAATCTGCTCAATGCTTTCAAGCGCTTCCAGCAGACCGGTTGTTTGGAGATCATCACCTGTGCTGCGACGCACGCTTTACTGCCCCTGCTCGGCAGCCATCCGGAAAGCATCCGTGCGCAAGTGCTCGTGGCCCGGGATCATTATCGCAGTTGCTTCGGTTGCGACCCGCGCGGCATCTGGTTGCCTGAATGCGCCTATGCTGAAGGTGTGGAGAATGTGCTGCTGGAGGCGAACATCCGTTGGTTCATCATGGACACGCACGGATTGCTTCACGCCAATCCACGTCCACGCTACGGTGTCTTTGCTCCTATCTACACTCCGAACGGCATCGCCGCCTTTGGGCGCGATCTCGATTCCGCCAAGCAGGTATGGAGCCGGAATGAAGGCTACCCCGGCGACCCGCGCTATCGTGATTTCTACCGGGATATCGGGTTCGATCTGGATCTTGATTACCTCAAGCCCTACCTGCCCTCTCCCGAGCTGCGCGGTTTCACCGGTATCAAGTATCACCGCATCACGGGAACCGGTGGGGCAAAAGAGATTTACGACCGGGAAGCTGCTCTGGCGGCGGTAGAGGAACATGCCACCCATTTCTTGGAATCACGCATCGCGCAATTCCAACAACTGCAAGGTATCATGGAGCGTCCGCCCATGGTGATGTGCCCCTATGATGCGGAGTTGTTCGGTCATTGGTGGTATGAGGGACCGGAATTCTTGGACCTCTTCATGCGCAAGGCGTACTACGATCAGCAGACGTTCTCGCTCATCACGCCGGCGGAATTCATCAAAGAACGGCCGAGTCACCAGATCGCCGCACCGAGTCCCTCAAGCTGGGGTGAGGAAGGCTACTACCGGGTGTGGTTGAATGAAACCAACGAGTGGATCATCCCGCATCTGGAGATCGCGATGGATCGGATGCATGACCTCGCAGAGCGGTATCCGAGTCCGACAGAAGTTGAGAAGCGCGCCTTGAACCAAGCCGCACGCGAACTCCTGTTGGCACAATGCAGCGATTGGCCATTCATTCTGCGCACAGGCACCAGCCCGAACTATGCCCGGCAACGCGTTAAGGACCATCTGCTGCGCTTCATCGCCTTGCATGAGCAACTCACCATCACGCGCGTCGATGAACGCTGGCTGGCACAGATTGAAGCCATCGACAATATCTTCCCGGAAGTGAACTACCGTTATTGGGCTTGAGTGGTTTCGACCGATGAGGCGAAATGGCGGCATGTCCTCATTGAAACTGATTTCGAGCCGGTTTGGCGTGATTGCGGTGCTAGCACTTTCCTTGATTTCCCTCAGCGCTGCGGATGCGAAAAAGGCGGCAGCAGAATCAGCGGCACCGAAGTGGAAGAAAGTGCTCCCTTCCACCCCTCCCGGAGTGACCTGCACGACGAATGTGCTGGCCGAGTATCCAGAGCACACGGTGACAATGGTTGTTTATTCGCCAGACAAACCGGGCAGTTACCCGGCCATTCTGGACATCCATGGTGGCGGCTGGCAGAAGCGTCAGGTAGAGAGCGACAAGCCGATGATGGAACGGCTGGCCGCGCGCGGATTCGTCACCGCGCTGGTTTCCTACCGGCTCTCCGGTGAGGCGAAGTATCCGGCGGCCTTGGATGATTGCAAAGCAGCGGTGCGTTGGATGCGCGCGAATGCGAAGAAGTTCAAGATCGATCCAAAGCGCATCGGTGTGATGGGCGGCTCGGCAGGCGGGCATCTCTCCGGGCTGCTCGCGATGACGAGTGGATTGAAGGAGTTTGAGGGCAAAGGACCGAACCCCAAAGAATCTAGTAGCGTGAAGGCATGCATCGTG
>CAZRGY010000073.1:0-11925 GCA_964599715.1 uncultured Verrucomicrobiota bacterium
GTGTTCGAGACGGCGGAGAAAACGGAGGATGGTCGCTATTTTTGCCCGATCGATTTCCCACTGGTGGCCCTAGATGATAAGGAGATACGCCAGATGTTTGCTAATGCGGCTATGGAGTTGGACCGGATGAGCAATGGCAAGATGCGGCTTAGAAACACTACCGTTACGGTAAATGTGTTCGATGTGGATTACTGGAACAGCAAGATCGGTGAAAAGAATCAACCTTCAATGCAGCGCCATGGATTGTCCACCTCCCGACCCGTCGGCGATAAATTGATCCATACCGTTCTATTGCACCGGGGTCTTTGGAAGGATGAGATGGTGGCGGTCTGTGCTCATGAATTCACCCATCTTTGGATCAATGAGAACAAGCCGAAGGGGCGTACAATCGAGCCGCAGACCATCGAGGCAGTTTGTGAGGTTGTGGCGCTGGCCTTGATGGAACACTTGCAGATGCCCAATCAGGTGAAGGAAATCATGGAGAACACCTACACCGAGGGACGCATCAAACCCGCCGCCGAGTATTACCGGGTGCATGGACTGAACCGGGTGCTGGACTGGGTGATCGATGGACAGCAGCCGACCTTCAATGAACAGGATTTCCAAGTCACTTATAGTTCGCCTAACGCTACGGCTGGTTGGCGGCCGGCGGCCAAAGCATATCGCCAGGAGTTTGACGCTTTGCACCTGAAGAGCGTGATTGGAACGAAAGAAAAGTCAGTGGCCCTTATCAACGACAAGACCTTCGTCAAAGGAGAGTCACGCCAAATGGAAGTGGCGGGTAAAAAGTTGTCGGTGAAACTGCTGGAGTTTGGGGATGACGCGGTGACGGTGCAGGTGGATGGCAGTGCGGAACAAGTTAAATTATATCGGGAGTAGAGCCAAATCATGTCAGAGCCGAACACAGTCACCGCCAATGGACGCATCCTGCCGCTGGAGCAAAGCTGCTCATTGGCCGATTTCTTGGTGCAGCAGCAGCTTCTTCCTAAGAGTGTAGTAGTAGAGCTTAATGGGGAAGCGGTGCCTCCCTCTGAATTTTCCCAGCGCCAAGTGCATGCAGGTGACCGGTTGGAGATCGTCCGGATTGTCGCCGGGGGCTGAAATCCCGCCTTGTTTCAAAAAAGTTGCCCCGTTGGGTTGACGCATCCAAGTTTTTGCCTCAAGTAGAACCCCATGAAGTTGAAGTTTGAGACTTTTTATCGCGGGTTTCTCGGAATCTGTCTGGTGGTGTTGTTCTGGGCGTGCTTTGCCAGTGCCCAGACAAATTCTCCGGCCGATCCTTCCGTCGAGGAGGCTAAAGCGGCCGCTGAGAGTGCCAAGGTGGCAGCCGAGAAAGCAAACGAGGTGGTTAAGACTTTCTTGGGCTTGGATCAAGCCACTGATGCGGCCATCCGGCAGGAATATCCATGGTTGTTCAAAGATATTTTGGGCAATGCCTTGTGGAAATACATGGCTTCATTCATTTACATCTTCCTGGCATTTTATATCTCCAAGCTGATGGATTATCTGGTGGGGGTCTGGCTCAAGAGTTGGGCTAAAAAAACCACGACCAATTTTGATGACCTGCTTTTGGATTTAGTGCGCGGACCAGTGAAGGTGATCAGCTTCGTGATTTTCTTGCAGATTGGTCTCGGAGTCTTCGATTGGCCGGATATTTTTGAGAGAGTCATCTCCAAGGCTCTATTGATCGTCGTGGCCGTCTCGTTGACCTACATGGTCATGAAGCTCGTGGACTTGTTCATGGGCTATTGGCGGGACAAGGCTAAGAGTGATGAGGACAAAGCCTTTGATGACCAGCTCTATCCCATCGTTCGCAAGAGTTTGAAGGCTTTTGTGATCGTGGTTTCCGTGCTGGTTACCTCCCAAAATCTGGGCATCAACATCACGGCGGCGATTGCTTCCCTGTCCATCGGTGGTCTGGCCATTGGTCTGGCCGCACAGGATACACTGGCGAACTTGTTCGGTGCGGTGGCGATATTTTTGGACAAGCCATTTCGTATCGGTGACCGCATCCAGTTGGACGCGGTGGACGGTTTTGTGGAGACCATTGGGCTACGCAGCACGCGTGTGCGGAACTTGGATGGCTATCTGGTGACAATCCCGAACAAAACCATGGGTAATGCTACCATCGTGAACGTGACCAAGCGGCCCAGCATCAAGACCGTGATGACCATCGGTGTGACTTATGACACTTCTCATGAGCGGGTCAAGCAGGCCACGGATATCCTCTCGGAAGTCTTCAAGGGACACAAGATGACGCAAGATGTCTGGATCAGCTTTAACAAGTTTGGTGCCTTCTCCCTGGATATCACGGTCATCCATTGGTGGAACGATACGGATTATAAGGCCTATCTGGATGGCATGCAGGAGATGAATCTGGAGATCAAACGCCGCTTCGATGAAGTGAATCTGAATTTCGCTTTCCCGACACAGACTCTTTACATGAAGCAGGATTCCGACTGGAAACTGACCGGGGATGAAAATCTAGCGGGCAAAGCGGTCTGAGCAGGCTGGTCCCAAATCCATTTGGCAAAATCGCACGATGGGTTAAGTTGGCCGCACATGGCACGACCTGAAAATCCAGCACTGGCCGCATTCTTGGCAGCACTGACTGCTCCAGTCCTGTTTGCCCAAGTGTTGATCACCCGTCGCGGGACAGCCTTTGATATGCGGCATGTGGTTGATAGGGAAGTGACGGATTCTGTCTTGGAATTGCTACCTGTTGAGTCGCTTCGCGATTTGGTCAGTCATACCCAAGATGGGGCGTTTCGTCCTTTGAAATCGGCCCCCAACTTGCGTTCTGGTTGGCGGGCTTTGCCGGTCTCTTCAGATGAACTGATGCGGGCTCTGGATCATCTTTATCCCGGTGGGTTGGCTGATTGGCACGCAGCGCGTCAAGTTCCGCCGCAGGTCACTCATTATCGGGACTATGTTAATAGGCAGACGGGGATGTATCGCATCACCCAGATGTTGACGGATACGCAGGTGCGCGATGCTGCCCAGGCAGCTTGCCATAAAGATTTCTGCCTGAAACAGCGGCTCTGGGGTGGCCCTGAGTTGCTGCCAGACACCGTTTCTGAAAAGAGCCTCATACCATGCTTGGAACCCTGCCCGATCTTACTGGAGTTCGCCCGCAAATCCATGCGGCTTGAACAAGAAGAGAAGGCATCCGCGAGTATCTCGCAGGGCGATTTGGAAACCCTGCGGGCAGCTTTAGACTTGGCGCTCACTCAATCGCCCGCTGACAGTCGAGAAGCGGATTTCAGCGCTCCTGAGAATCCGCGTCGGCTGCGTCGGCTCAAGTTGTTAGTGGAACGCTGGCTTGCGGAAGTGCCTGAAAAAGACGATAAAGGGTAAAGCCATGAAGCGTATCATCTGCATCAGCCAGTGTTTTCTCCTCGGCGTAGCCCTGATGTTGTCTTTGACTGTCAATGCCCAGGAGAAAGATCAGAAAACGGAAGCCGAGAAGGCTTGGCAGGAGTTCTTGCAAGCTTCCCGTCCACCCGGTGGCCCGCCCCCGGAATGGAAAGGGGAGTCGCCTACCCAGGAGCAGATCAACGAATACCATCGTAAGAACGGCCTGCAAACGGCCAAGGCTGCCGATCTTGCGCGAGCATTTTACGAAAAATTTCCCGATCATCCCAATGCCAAGATAGCCCGGGAAAAAGAACTCAAACTCAATGAAGTCTCCGTTCAATTAGGCAATACCAATCGGGTTGTCAGGCTGCAGGAGTTGCGTGATTCCTTGATCAATTCGCCGGATTTGCCAGAAAGTGAACGCTTTCGGCTGCGCTTGTTGCAGGTGCAGCAGGAAGCTTCAGGTAAACACGGCGAGGGAATGTCGGTCGTGCTGGATGCGATGGAAGCTGGTGCGCGCAAACTCATGAAAGAGTTTCCGGGGCGGACTGAGCCTTATAACCTGCTGGTCCAGATCGTCAGTGCAGCCGTGCAGGATGGAGATTTGGATCGCGCCCGCCGGCTGGCAACGGAACTGGAAGGCTCCAAGCTTCCTGAAGCTTCAAAGAATTTGGTCCGGGCTCAACTCAAGCGCTACGATGTGGTGGGCAAGCCCTTTGTGTTCATCGCGCTGGGATTGGACGGGAAAGAGATCAACTTGGAGAAATTGCGCGGCAAGGTGGTGCTGATCGATTACTGGGCGAGTTGGTGCGGCCCGTGTATGACTGAAGTGCCCAATATGAAGCGCTTGTATGATGAGTTGCATTCACAGGGTTTAGAGATCATCGGGGTCAATCTGGATGAATCTCGTGATGTCTTGAAAACCACCGTCGAAAAGCATGGTATGAACTGGCTGCATCATTTTGATGGCGCCAATCCTGATGGTGGTTGGGCTGGTAAATATGGTATTTCGGCAATCCCTACCATGTGGCTTATCGATAAAAAGGGCGTGCTGCGGGACTTGAACGCTCGCCAGGATCTGGAAGGAAAGATCAAGAAGTTGCTCGCTGAGAAGTATCCGTGAGCATCCGCTTTCTATTTGTCAGGGCGTCCGGTTAAAGGCTTAATCCGTTTCGATATGGATTGGTTACACAACCTCTTTTTCCCCGGGGGCAAGTTCATCGGGATCGAGTGGCATTTCTGGAAGATCATCGGCTGGGTGGGAAACATGGTGTTTTTCTCCCGGTTCATGGTGCAGTGGTATGCCACCGAGAAGTTGAAACAGGTGGTTGTGCCCTCGGCCTTCTGGTGGCTGAGCATCGCCGGGTCGCTGCTGCTGCTGAGTTACGCCGTCTTTTACCAACAGGATTCCGTTTTCATCTTCGCCTACGCCTTTACCTGGATTCCCTATGTGCGAAATCTGATGATACATCGCCGCCATAAGAAAGCACATCTGAATTGTGTCGAATGCGGCACCCGTTGCCCTCCTAAATCGAATTTCTGTTTCGAGTGTGGTGCTCCCTTGTTGCCCAGCATAGAGCCGCCGTCCAAGACGGACTGACCGATGCGCATCTTGCTCGTCAACGAAAGCGCACGCTGCCACACCGGTGGAGCCAATCGAGTGGTGGTGGAGACGCTGGCTTTATTGGCCTCGGCTGGGCACGAGGTCGCGCTGGCATATTGGGACGGGCAGGGGAGCGAGGTGTCATGCCCGTTTTACCAATTTTCACTGGCCTCAGGTGACAGCATGTTGCATTCGCGTTGGCAGGAAATCGTCCGCGAATTCCGGCCTGATATCGTGCAATTGCACCAGATCGATCACCCGTTCTTTTTACACGCTGCGGGACAAGGCGTTCCCATGGTCCGTTTTCTTCATGACCAGAGCTGGTTCTGCTCCGCAGGTGATCGCATGCTGAACGGCTACGAAGCCTGTCACCGGGCGCATGGGGCAGCTTGTCTATGGCATCATTATGCGAGTGGCTGCGGTGGTAGGAATCCATCCGGCAACTTAAGCCGCTGGCAGCGTGTACAGCGGAACATAACGCTTGGTCGTCAACAGCACTTTCAAGTCGCCTCGGAATTTATGGCGCAAGGCTTGATGGAGAATGGGTTTTCCCGCTCTGCAATCGATGTGGTGTTGCTCTATGCTCGTGCGCCCAAGGTAAGTGGTGAAGTTGTGCCAGGTCGGATAGTAGTGGCTTCAAGACTGGTTCCGGCCAAAGGCGTGCATCTATTGGTGAAAGCGATGGCAGCCATCGAAGATGAGACTTGCACCTTAGCGATCGCTGGAGATGGGCCGGAACGTGGAAGATTAGAGGCTCTCACAGAGCAACTGGGGCTTGAGAAGCGCATCCGTTTTATGGGCGAAATCTCGCCAGATGAAGTGGATGCCGAGCTGTCTGCGGCCGAAGTTGTGGTGACGCCGACCTTGCGTCCCGAACCCTTCGGATTGATCGGACCTGAGGCCATGGCCCACGGAAAACCAGTAGTCGCATTTACTGGCGGGGCGACACCAGAATGGTTGCAAAATGGCAGGAATGGAGTCATCTTGTCTGAGCGGTCTGCGTCAGCATTGGCTGCGGTTATGAGTTCCTTGTTTTCAAACCGTCCTGAAATGCAGCACATGGGCAAACACGGTCAGATGATTTGGAGGGAAAGTTTTTCTGAAGAGGTTTATGTTCGGCGCTTATGTGCATCTTTTGAACGCATCATCAGCAAACACAATCCAACCTGAGGAAAAATCAAAAACCATCAACCAGAATAAGCAGACAGCAGAAGGTGACAGAATAACAATCTCCGGCCATTAGTTTGACTGGAAAAAAACGGGAAGAAGCAGCATCTTATCACTATGAAACTAATCCTATCAACGCACAACGTAACCCTCACCAAGGCGATCGAGGATCATATCCTTGAAAGACTCGATAAACTCGAGCATCTCGACCGGTGGGCGATCAACGCGCGTGTGATTCTGGAACATGATAATACCAAGGCACCTGACAAGCAGTATAGCGCTTCGTTTCGTCTAGTGGTGCCCGGTCCTGACCTGTTCGCGGAGGATACTGAGAGCGACCTGTATGCGGCCGTGGACAAAGTGACCAAGAAGGTGGAGCAACAGATCCGCAAGCGCCACAGCAAACGCAAGGCGCGCAAGCAGACACAAGCTTCACGGGGTAAACGAGCCCGGCAGGAGGCCGCGCTCAAGTAACGAATCGGATGTTTGATTCTGGCCCGCACGGCGTTAACGTCTGTGCGGGCCAATTTTTTCATGCTGCTGCGCTCTCGCATACTGGTGCCGGTGACAGCTCCGCCGATCGATGACGGCGGTGTTTGGGTATGTGATGGCCGTATTGCTGCAGCCGGCCAGTGGTCTGAGGTAAGCCGTCAGGCGGGGAATGAGGAGGTGGTCGATTTGGGTGATGTCGCACTCATGCCTGGTTTGGTGAATGCCCATGCGCATTTGGAATACACCGGCATGGCCGGACTCTTCTCGGGCGCCAATGGCTTTGCCCAGTGGATACGCAGCATCGTCGCAGCCCGGCAAAACTTTGGAGCAGATGCCGCCACGGAACACTGGTTGGCCGGAGCAAGTTTGTTGCTGGATAGCGGGACAACCATGGTGGCAGACATCCAGACGACGGTCTCAGCTCGCGCTGCCAAACCGCAACTGACACCTTTGTCTGTCGTCCCATTCATCGAGATGACCGGGGTCATCAGTGGTCGGGCCCGAACTGATTTACTAGCGGAGGCGGAAAGTTTTTTACGGGCGGGTCCTTTGGGAGGCGGCTTTTCGCCCCATTCGCCGTATTCCACCTTACCGGGATTGTTGGAGATGACGGCTACGAGAGGGGATGAGCTTGAGCGGGCGACTACCATTCATGTGGCGGAGTCTGCCGAGGAGTTTGACATGTTCGTAAACCGGCGGGGCGCATTGTATGAACTGATCGCTGGCTTGGGGCGTCCGATGGATGATTGTGATGGGCGTACGCCTTTGCAACATTTAGCCAAATGCGGTTTATTGAAGCGCAACACCCTGTTGGTGCATGCGAACTATCTCGCCGATGAGGACCTGTCTTTGCTGGCAAATAGCCTGGCGAGCGTAGTTCATTGCCCGGGCTCACATGCGTTCTTTGAGCATCAGCCTTTCCGTTACGAGGAGTTGGTGCGTCGCGAGGTGAATGTCTGCCTAGGCACGGACAGTTTGGCCAGTATGAATGGTGAGGGCGACACTCCGCCTGAACTGAACATGTTGACGGAGATGCGACGCTTTCAGCAGAAGAATTCCGGAGTGGCTCCACGGGAGATTCTGGCTATGGCTACCATCAATGGTGCGATTGCTTTGGGATTGGGCCAAGAGGCGGGCAGCCTCAATGCGGGCTCGCGAGCTGATCTTATTGCTATTCCTTGCACAGGCAGTGTGCGGCAGGTAGAGGAATCAATCATCTCTATGGGGACAAGAGTGGAAGCGAGTTTTATCGGGGGACGCCGTATCAAGTGATGAATACACAAGCTGAGACATCCAAGCAGGTCGCTCTGGTTACGGGTGCCGCAGGCGGCTTGGGAGGCGCTATTGTGAAAGAACTGACGCAGCGAGGCTGGCGTGTTGCTGCGGGCTGGCATCGTAGATCAGTGGATGCATCAGAAAATGTTCTGCCAGTTCTGCTAAATGTTACTTCTGAAGAAAGTATCAAAGGAGCAGTCGAACTAGTCACGGCAAAGTGGGGGCGTATCGACTTGTTGGTGAACAATGCGGGTCTGACCGTCAATGAGACGTTGCCCAAAACTTCGGATGAAGATTGGGATCAAGTGATGGATGTCAACTTGCGGGGAGCTTTCCTGCTCTCCAAGGCCATCGTTCGCGCTATGCTCAAGCAGCGTTCCGGGCACATCATCAATATCTCTAGTTTTGCAGCACGTTCAGGTCCGCGGGGGCAGGTGGTCTATGCTTCCGCCAAGGCGGCCTTGATCGGATTCACCCAGGCTCTGGCCAAGGAAGGCGGCTCACGGAATGTGCAGGCCAATGTGATACTGCCGGGCGTGATGCCCACGGAAATGACGGCGAGCCTTTCGGAAGAAGTAATGACGGCCTTTGCCGAGGCGAATACCCTTGGACGTATCAATGATGTGGTCGAGGTGGCCCGGTTTATCGCTGCATTGGCAGAGATGAAAAATATATCGGGACAGGTCTTCCAACTCGACAGCCGGATTGCACCTTGGACTTGAAGCCCCATAATAGCCGCACCGTGTCTGCCAAAAAACACAGTCTGTCCGGTTCATTGGATGACCAGCTTGATGAGATCGTCGAGTTGGGGTTGATGCGCCATTTACGCGAACTGGATTCACCTCAAGGAGTGCAGATCCATGTGGAGGGTAGCGATTGCCTCAATTTCTCTTCCAACGATTATCTTGGTCTGGCGAATCATCCGGTGCTGAAAGAAGCAGCCATCAAGGCGATTGAGAAATATGGCGTAGGCTCAGGAGCGTCGCGATTGATCTGTGGCAATATCCGCCCCCATGTCGAGTTGGAGGAAACGATCGCGGCCTTCAAAGGCACGGAAGCCGCACTGGCCTTCTCCTCTGGATATGCTGCCGCCGTTGGGACCATCAGTGCTTTGCTGGGGCGTGATGACATCGTGGTGTTGGACAAGCTGTGTCACGCCAGTCTCATAGATGGCGCCCGGCTTTCCGGGGCCAAGCTGCGGGTCTTTTCCCATAACGACCTGCAAAAACTGGAGACCATCCTGAAGTGGGCGACCCGTTTGCAAGTCGAGGAGACCCATGCGCGAAGGATTTTGGTCATCACGGAAAGCGTCTTCTCCATGGATGGAGACCTGTCACCTCTGCGCAATATCGCCGAGCTGACCCATCGTTATGGTGGCTGGCTCATGGTGGATGAGGCGCATTCGGTGGGGTTGTTTGGTGAGCAGCGGCGAGGCCTGGCGGAAGCCTTCGAGATGCATGATGATATCGACATCCATTTCGGCACCTTGGGCAAGGCCATCGGGTCGGCTGGTGGGTATGTGGCCGGTAATGCGACTCTTATCAACTTCCTCCTGAACAAGGCACGCAGTTTTATTTTTTCCACTGCACCTCTGCCTGCGGCAGCAGCAGCAGCTACCGCAGGTATTCGACTGATCCAGAGCGAGGAAGGTGAAAGCCGCCGTCAACGGGCTTGGGCGCTGATTGATCATTTGAAATCCGAGTTGCTCGCGAATGGGATTGTCCCTCCGCTGACACAGAGCGCGATCGTGCCAATCATTTTGGGGCATGAAAACCGGGCGCGAGCTGTTGCTGCGGAGTTGTTAGAGCGCGGCATCTACGTGCCGGCAATCCGCTATCCTACAGTGGCGATGGGGAAGGCACGTTTGCGGGTTTCCATTACGGCTAATCATGAAGTCGAGCAGATCAAAGAGTTGTGTCGTGTGATGGCGGAAACGATGAATGAATTTCCAGAAGGATGGACCGATGAAAACTCCAGCCAGACTTGACCAGCAATACGTCTGGCACCCTTTCACCCAGATGCGTGACTGGCTTCGCAACGAGCCCATCGTTATCTCGTCGGGCAAAGGTGCGGTATTGCGGGATACCAAAGGCAGGGAATACTTGGATGGCAATGCCTCCATCTGGACGAACTTGCACGGGCATGGGCATCCCAAGATCAACGCGGCGATCCAGAAGCAGCTCAAGAAAATCGCGCACAGTTCGGCGTTGGGACTGGCGAACGAACCGGCCTCGTATCTGGCGGAACGGTTGGTCAACGCGGCGAATACCGGTAAGCGAGGGAAGGGCAAGCATTTCACGAAAGTGTTCTATTCGGATGATGGATCCACAGCGTTGGAGGTGGCCCTGAAGCTGGCTTATGAATACACCCGTCGCACAGGCAAAAGCAAAAGGCCGAAGTTTCTCTCGCTACAGGGCGCTTATCATGGAGACACCGTCGGCGCAGTTAGCGTCGGTCACATAGATTTGTTCCACAAGGCCTACTCGGGATTGCTGTTTGAAGCCGACAAGGTGATGGCCCCGTATTGCTATCGTTGTCCTTTCAATAGAGCCAAACCGGAGCGTGCCGATGCCCGGACCTATCGTAAATGCAATTGGGAATGTGTCGGTAAGGTGGAGCAGACGTTTGCGAAGCAGACAAAGAAGGGGAATCCTTATGCGGGGTTTGTCTTTGAGCCGCTAATGCAAGGAGCGGCGGGCATGGTGCCGCAGCCATCTGGTTGGTTGAAGAAGGTTACTGATATTGCCAAAGGGCAGGGAGCATTGCTCATCGCCGATGAAGTGATGACGGGATTTGGGCGGACGGGGATCAGTTGCCGGATTCACCGGGATGCGATCATTAAAGCCCAGAACCGGCCGGTAAGCAAAACTCTCTTTGCATGCCAGCGTCCTGAGGTGGAACCAGATTTTCTATGCCTGGCGAAAGGTCTTACGGGCGGATATCTACCTATGGCGTCGACGCTGACTACGCAGCGGATCTTCGATGCTTTTCTTGGGGAGTATCACGAGTTTAAAACGTTTTTTCACGGCCATAGTTATACGGGTAACCAGCTCGGTGCCGCTGCTGGACTAGCCAGCTTGGAATTGCTCGAGGGCAAGCAATCTTTGCGTCAGCGCGCCGTATTGCAACAGGCGATGCATGAGAGCTTGAAAGAACTCTGGTCATCGCCGTATGTCGGTGATGTAAGACAGGTGGGTCTGGTTGCCGGTATAGAACTGGTGAAGGATTGGCGCACCCGTAAGCCATTTGATTTATCGGAGCAGGCGGGGATACGAGTCTGCAAGGCGATGGCAAAAAGGGGTGTGCTAACCCGGCCGATTGGCAGTGTTATCGCGCTCATGCCGCCCTATTGCACGACCGCCAAACAAATGAAACAGATGGTTGTAGTTTTGCGCGAAGCGATCGAAGAAACCTTTCAGCAGGTAAAAGCACCATGACAGAGCCCAAAAAGAAAGCGAAGAAAACCTCGTGGACCATGGCTGAATGGCAGAAGCGCTGTGCTTGGTGTACCAAGATCGTCAAGCCGAATGACCCTGCCTTTGGTATAAGCATCAGCCTGCGTCCGGAAGCCTTCCAAGAGTTCTCGCCAGGCAGCGTGCAGCCGTTGTTGTTGTTTTCTGCCGGCAAAACAGTGGCGATGATGATCGTGACTGAAGATTCTCCGGCAAAAAAAGCGGGCAAGGATGCGATGTTTCAACTTTGCTCAGAGGAGTGTGCCCAGAAACTGCAAGTAGCCTTACAACAGGAATTAGGCTGATTTTTGCATTGATTGCTTGCGGCGCCCAAGTCCAAGCGTCATAAATCGCGGCGCGTAAAGTTGTAACGCTCTGATATAATCAATGTAAATGAGTCAGAGTTGTTAGCATCTTCTCCGGATATGCAGAGACCTGCTCGCTTGCATGTATAAATTGGGATTACGCCTCGATTCTATAACGACCACATAAAATCTCGAGTATGACCCCAAGCAATACCTTGCTAGCGGATTCAGATAAGAAGCCCATTTCAAATTCAGAGATAACCTCTCCGATTGC
>CAZRGY010000074.1:0-1857 GCA_964599715.1 uncultured Verrucomicrobiota bacterium
TTGTTCAAGTTCCCCTTAAGCAAGGTGGATGAGAAAGGTGAGATGTAGGGTGAAGAGCTGGAAGGTATCGCCGCACGCAGCGATTTCGATCTCTCGCAGCATCAGCGTTTCTCTGGCAAGAGCATGGGCGTGTTCGACGAAGAGTTGCGCACGGGTTGGGCCAAGCTGGACGAAGCCAAGAAGGCGGACATCTCCAAGCGTTACTACGAGGCGCGTCTCAAGTATATGCTCAAGACGGGTGTGCCGCAGGAGAAGGCCGAGAAGGAAGCGAAGGAGAACGCCGAAGGGTTGGCGAAGGGACAATACATCCCCCACGTCATCGAGCCGTCTGCCGGTGTGGATCGCCTCATCCTCGGCTTGATCACGAATGCTTACAGCGAGGTAACTTCGACGGACGACAAGGGCAAGACCGAGACCCGCGTGATCATGAAGTTCCATCCGCGCGTGGCCCCTTACAAGGTCGGCGTGTTCCCGTTGCTTAAGAACAAGCCGGAGCTCGTCGCCAAGGCGAAGGAAGTCTTCAACCTGTTGCGGCCGCATGCGCTGGCGTTCTACGACGAGGCGGGTGCGATCGGCCGCCGCTACGCGCGTCAGGACGAAGCGGGCACGCCGTTCTGTGTGACGATCGACTTCGACACATTGGGCGAGAAGCCGGAACTGCTAAACACCGTCACGGTGCGTCATCGCGATGACGGCAAGCAGGAGCGCATGCCCATCAGCGAACTGCTGGGCTGGCTGTTGCCGAAGGTGCGGTAGTTGGTTTGACGTAGATTTCATGAGGCCGGCGATGGCGTGAGCGATCGCCGGTCTTTTCTTTGGCCAAATAGTTCCCTACTCCGAGTGTGATGAAACAGCGGGTAAGGGAAGAGTAACTGGCTACGGCGGACGTCGCGGACTGCCGGCTAGAAGCCAGCAGCACGGGGTCTGGTGCTAC
This sequence comes from uncultured Verrucomicrobiota bacterium, assembly GCA_964599715.1. Lineage (GTDB taxonomy): Bacteria > Verrucomicrobiota > Verrucomicrobiia > Limisphaerales > JAEYXS01 > JAEYXS01. The sequence goes on from CAZRGY010000074.1 coordinate 935, forward strand.
ATCGCTCCGCCTCAGATATCACCCACTTTCAGTCCCCCTCCACTTTCCCCCTCAAAACTCACTGGCAAAAACCAAGAAACTGACTAGGATGGCGCGCAAGGCACAGGAGACACGTGGGTGAAGTTATTATTCATAGCTGCCTGCTCCGCAACCAAGCGGAACGCCCTACGCCAAGGGAACATGTCGCACACGAATGAAGACAATGCCGTTCCAGAACCAGCCGGACGCAACCGGCAGGGGCAGCTTCGCCATCGCCCCACGCCAGCCATAAGCCTGGCAGACATCACCCTGCCCCACCCAAAACGGCGGTCCCATTGGCGACGGCAGGATAGCGTGATGCTGCTGGTGGCCGTGGTAGAATTGATAATTCTGCCCTTCGCCCTGAAGGCCCTGATCATTCCACTGGCCCGCCGCGGCCTCGGGTTTGAAACCGTTCCCTTTGGGCTGACATTGATGTGCTCTCTGGCGGGGACCTTGGTGGCCTTCATCCTTTTCGTCTTGCTCTGCTACCTGATCCGCAATCATAGCTACCAGGCAGCGCTCACGATCATGATCGTTATCGCGGTGTTCGAACTGGTGAGCCATCCGCTGGCGGTCTGGACAACCGGATTGAATCAACAGCGCGGCCAGACCGGGGGTAAATCAAACCAGACCAGCCTGACACCTTAGATGAGTCGTAGCTGGCGCGAAACCGCTTGCACATATTAAAGACCCAGCCTTAGCTTCAGCGTATGAGCCCCCAGCCAAATAGCCGCCGACAGAAGCTCTCCTTGTGGCAGGAGTTTCGGCTGGGTATCCGCACTACTCCGCGGCTGTGGTTGATCGTGCTGGTATGCGCGTTAGTCATGTTTAGCCCACTGCGTGGTATAGTCGGCGGGTTAGTGATTTGGTCGGCAATGGCGGCTTTGGTGATCGCCACCTTG
>CAZRGY010000074.1:1957-11738 GCA_964599715.1 uncultured Verrucomicrobiota bacterium
AGTCGGCGGGTTAGTGATTTGGTCGGCAATGGCGGCTTTGGTGATCGCCACCTTGCTATTCGCCCCCGCCATAATTGGCGCGTTTGCCGGGCAAGTGACCGGCAGCAGCTTGAAATGGTGCAAGCAGCAAGTCCGTCGTTGGAGGCGCTAGACTTTAGATATCCAGCACCTTATCCATGCGCTTGGCCACATCGGTCAGGTAATCCCAATCTCCACCGGCCACTTCAGCGGCGGCCCAGCCGGTGTAATTGATCTTGGCAAGTTCAGCGCGGACAGCCGGCCAGTTGATGCTCCCCTCGCCTAGCGGCACATTGAAGCCTTTACCCATACCCTCGTTCATGGCCTTCTTAAGGTCGTATTCTTTCACGTCCAGCTTCTGTGAACGTTTGCCCAAGATCTCTGCCCAATGTTCCGCCACTCCCCAGCGCACCATGTTCCCGATGTCGAAATGCACCTGCACCCAAGGGCTGCCAATCTCATCGATGAAGCGGACCATGTCGAAGGGGCTGATCAAGAACGTGGCCCAGACATTCTCCACCAAGAGTTTGACACCCTGCTTGGCCGCATGGGTTGATGCTTCCTTCAGTTGATCGCGGGCCTTGTCCCATTGCGGTTGGATGGGCTTTTTCTGATCGTAGCGCGCGACGACAAGGATGGAATCGCCCCCCAACTTCTTGGTCAGGTCGATGCCGGGTTCCAGATTCTCAGTGCGGGCTCCCACGGTGCCATCGATGATAAGCCCCGTGGCCTTGCTCGCGGCGATCCATTCGTCCACCGCGTCATCGGGAACCTGGTTCAAGCTGGGCTCGACGCCATCATAGCCGCAGGCCTTGAGCTTTTGGAAAGCTTCCTTCACCGGCATGTTCTTGGCCTCCCTCACCATGCCCCACTTGAGCGATTTGCGGATCTTGCCGGTGAACTGGCCAGCTTGTGTGTGCGAAGGCGAGGACAAGGCGGTAGCGCCAAGTGCCAGCGAGGTGGTTTGCAGGAAAGTGCGACGGGAGATAGCAGGTGAATTAGTATTCATGGCTGTGAGGTGACTATGAAGCGGGCGGCATACATTGGCAACATCAGGAGAAGCGAAAGGTGAAAATGGGATTTATGCATTTTCATCCATTTGCAATTTGGCCGGGCTGAAGGAGTTGGAAGAAATCGTCCTGACAGAGCGATAAATCTTTGACGAATTCCGGGTGAAGGAGGATGATTTATACGTCTGGTCAAGGAGCGGACAAAGGCGGTGTGAAGCACATCGTAAACAGCCTAAAGCATCCCCCTTGACCACACACAGAGGAGAGACATGGACAGGAGCAGAAAGCGAGCAAGCGACGCAATGAACGCGCGCAAGATGACCGGCTGGCCGCCAAAGAAACGGTCAGAGATGTTTAAAATCTCTTTCGTCAAAGTCATTTTGGGTCAATATTTTGGGCGTAGTATCCGTCTGATAGAAGCGTATGTGGCGTAACAGCAGTATCATGAGTTTTGGCAAGCGCGCGGCCTTGGCCGTCGGGTCGCTGGTGTGTTTGACGTCCCTGCAGGCCGCCGAGGACCCGAAGGGCGTGGAGTTTTTCGAGAACAAGGTGCGGCCTTTACTCGTGGAGCGCTGCCTCGATTGCCATAGCGCGGCGAAGAAGATCAAGGGCGGGCTCTCACTAGATTCCAAGGAAGCCATCCTCAAAGGTGGCGATACCGGCCCCAGCCTGATCCCCGGCAATCCGGATGGCAGCTTGCTGATCAAAGCCATCCGTTATCACGATGAAAACCTCCAGATGCCGCCGAAGAAGAAGCTGGAGGATGACCAGATCAAGCTGCTCGAGGCTTGGGTGAAGATGGGTGCTCCCGATCCGCGCACAGCCGCCGCCGGATCATTGAATCCCTTTGAGACCATCATGCAGGAAGGCCGGAAGCACTGGGCCTTTCAACCGGTGCAACGTCCCGCTGAGCCAACGGTCAAGAACCAGAGCTGGGTAAAATCCCCCATCGACGCCTTCGTGCTGGCCAAGCTGGAGTCCAAAGACATGCAGCCCGCCATGCCGGCGGATAAACGCACGCTCATCCGGCGCGCCTACTTCGACCTAATCGGTCTGCCACCTTCGCCCGAGGAAGTCGCCGCGTTCATCGCCGACCGTTCACCGGATGCGTATGAGAAGCTCGTCGATAAACTACTCGCCTCTCCTCGTTACGGTGAGCGCTGGGGTCGGCATTGGCTGGATGTGGCTCGTTATGCGGATACGAAAGGTTATCTGGCCGGGGGTGTAGAACGGCGCTTCAGCTATTCCTACACGTACCGGGATTACGTCATCCGCGCTTTCAATGAAGACCTGCCTTACGACAAGTTCATCAAAGAACAGCTCGCGGCCGACATGATGAACTTGGGCGAGGACAAACGTCCCCTCGCCGCCTTGGGTTTCCTGACCTTGGGCCGCCGGTTCCTCAACAATCAGAACGATATCATCGATGATCGCATCGATGTGGTGACCCGCGGGCTCATGGGTATCACCGTGGCTTGCGCCCGGTGCCATGACCACAAATACGACCCGGTGCCTACGAAGGATTACTACTCACTGTATGGCGTCTTCGCCAGCAGCACAGAGCCCGAGGACAAACCGTTACTGGGTATCGATCCAGACCCGAAGGAATACGAGGCCTACCTCGCCGAGCATAAGAAACTGGAGCAAAAGCTCGAAGATTACCGGCTGGAAGAGGTCCGCAAACAACTGGCCGAGATACGTCGTCGCACCGGGGATTACCTGATCACTGCGATCGAAGTGAAGAACATCAAGGATCGGGGCGCCGCCAGTAAATTGATCCGTGAGCGCAAGCTGGAGCAGGATGTGGTGGATGCCTGGGGCAAGTATCTCGACACGCTCAAACAGAAGCATGACGAAGTGTTCACTCCCTTCGCACAGTTGGCCGCCCTGCCCTCCGAAGGCTTTGCCGCCAAAGCCAAACCCATCCTCGATAACTTGGGCAACGACCCGGCGAAACCGATCCATCCGCTCATCCGCAACGCGCTGAAAGGCCGCAGTGTCGCCGCCTTGAAAGATGTGGCCGCGCGCTACAACGAAACGTTCGCCGGCGTGGAAAACAAATTCCAAGAACTCTACAACGCCGCGAAGAAGAAGAATGAACCGCTGCCCACCGGCTTGCGCGATTCACAGCAAGATACCTTGCGGGATGTACTGCTGGATGAAAAATCCCCCTCCTTCGTCGCAGAGGCCAAGCATGACATCCTGCTGGATGGTGCCCGGCCTAAGCTGCGTGATCTGAAGGCCGACATCGACCGGCTCGACGCCACCCATGTGGGTGCCCCTCCCCGCGGCATGGTGCTGGTGGATAAGAGCAAGCCCGTGGAACCAGTCGTGTTCATCCGCGGCAGTCAAGGTAATCGCGGCCCGAAAGTGCCCCGGCAATTCCTCGAAGTCCTCTCCAAACCAGATCGCAAGCCTTTCGAAAAAGGCAGCGGTCGTCTGGAGTTGGCCGAATCCATCGTCAGCAAGGACAATCCGCTGACCGCGCGTGTGCTGGTGAACCGCTTCTGGATGCTGCATTTCGGCAACCCGCTCGTCCGCACCACGGCTGACTTCGGGGTGCGTTCCGATCCACCGACCCATCCGGAGTTGCTGGATTATCTGGCCGGTTACTTCATGGACAATGGCTGGTCCATGAAGAAACTGCACAAGCTCATGATGCTTTCCTCCACTTACATGCAGAGCAGCGATGCCGATCCGGCCCTCGCCGCAAAGTATGGGCAGATGGATGCCACGAATCTCCTGCTCTGGCGCATGAACCGGCAACGGCTGGACTTCGAAGCCATGCGCGACACCATCCTATCCATCACCGGTGAATTGGACCTGAAACAGAACGGACTCCCGGTGGACTTGACCAGCGTGCCTTTCAGCGGTCGTCGAACGGTCTATGGATTTGTCGATCGCCAGAACCTGCCGGGCATGTTCCGCGCATTTGATTTCGCGAATCCGGATACTTCATCCGCCGGACGCTTCACCACCACAGTGCCGCAACAGGCGTTGTTCTTCATGAACAGCCTCTTCATCGCCGAGCAATCAAAAAGCCTGATGGAGCGCAAGGAAATGGCCGAAGCCAAGACGGATGAAGATCGCGTACGGGAACTCTACTCGCTCGCCTTCCAGCGCCGACCTAGCCAGGACGAAGTGGAAATGGCGAAAAGTTACATCGCTGAGCAGGCCGCCCTCAAGGACGTCTCCAACGAGCCCGTCTGGCAGTACGGTTACGGTGAGATCGACGAAGCCACCAAGAAGGTGAAGACCTTCACCAAGTTGCCGCATTTCAGCGGCTCATCCTGGCAAGGTGGCGAGAAATTCCCTCATGAGGCTTTTGCCTACCTGCGACTGACCGCTGATGGCGGACATGCGGGCAATGCTCCCCTGCACACGGCCATCCGCCGTTGGGTTGCTCCGCAAACCGGCACCATCGATATCCAAGGCGTGCTCGAGCATAAGAACAAGAATGGCAATGGATTGCTCGGCATGGTCATCTCCAGCACCAAGGGTTTGCTGAAAGAGGGCGTCGCCCAGAACGGGAAAGCGGATCTGGCCGTGACCAAACTGGACGTCCGCGCGGGCGATATCATCGACTTCGTGGCGGACAGCCGGAAGGACACAAACTCAGATTCTTTCAACTGGGCACCCAAAGTCATCTACACCTCCGGAGTGAATGGCGGGCCGGTTTACGGGAAGAAAGAATGGAGCGCGAAAGCCGATTTCGGGGCCGAGAAAGCACCGAACCGTCTGGATGCCTGGGAAAAGTACGCGCAGATCGTCCTGCTATCTAACGAGCTGGTCTTCGTGGATTAAGGGGCGCTTGTCTTGGGGCGCCAGAAGGATTAGAGTAAGGCATCTTTGAAAAAGAACGGTCGCACTGAAATTCCCCGCAAGGCGGTGTATCGCCTGTCGCTCTACCTGCGCTGCTTGCAACGGCTTAAGAGCAATGGCATTCACACCGTCTCCAGTGAGGCCCTGTCTTCCGCCGCCGGTGTGAAATCCACCCAGCTCCGCAAGGATCTTACTTATTTCGGCCAATTCGGCACCCGTGGCCTAGGCTATGATGTAGATCAGCTCGGCAAGATGATCTCCGATCTCTTGGGCACGAACAGTCTCCAACCGGTTATCTTGGTCGGCGTAGGTAACTTGGGCCTCGCCCTGCTCTCCTATAGGGGATTTGAACAGGAAGGGTTCGAAATCGTGGCTGCCTTCGATGTGGATGCCGAGCGTAAGCGGAACAAGAAAATCGAGCAGCCTATCCTGCCAATGGAGAAATTGGCCGAGTATGTCACGGCCAACACAGTCAAGATGGCGATTCTTACCGTCCCCACGATTGTAGCTCAGGAGGTCACCAACGATCTCGTCCATACGGGAATCACCGGCATCCTGAATTTCGCCCCCATTGTGCTGCAGGTTCCAGAAGATGTGATGGTGAACAACGTGAATCTGGCCATCGAGCTGGAGAATCTGAGTTACTTCATCCAGAACTGAGGTCTGGAGGTCACAAAGTCCGCGTCAGGGCCACGATATATCTCTGGAAACGCGCACTATCTTCGTGTTTCTCCAGATTAACGTAGATCTGATGCAGATTGGAGCAGAGCCGCATCATGATGCGCCGGGCACTGACCGGGTCCAATAACCGCTCCTGATAGGTATGACCGCTCATGACGAGGTGCTTCACACACTCCGCCTTGGTCCAAAACCGTCCCCCATTGAAAGCATCAATATATACCTCTTCCTTGGAGGACTGGAACCGGCATACAAAATGCCCCGGCATACCGATGCCCGCTACCGGCAGGCGCAAACGCCGGGCGATAAAGAGATAGATCAGGCACAAGCTGATAGGATTACCCAACCGGCGGTTGACCACCTGGTTCAAGTAGCTGTTCTTCGCGTCGTAGTAATCCTTTTCGTTCCCCTTGAAGCCCAAGTCCTTGAACAAGAACTTGTTGATCTCCCCCAAGATCGCGATCGGTTCGGCTCCGAAATCGATCCGCAGCATCAAATCCCCGGCAAAATCATCCAATAATGCCTGATATCCGGCGATATTGATATCCGGATACTCCGTCTGGGCCAGCAACCAGCAGGCTTGTTCCGCACTGAAATGCTCCCCGTGGCTGAGGCAAAACGCCAGAAAACGGTTATCAGCCGTCTGTTTATCAAAATGCTGGACAATTTCCTTGGTCCGCCGCCGCACGATGGGATCGCTGTGCAGGGCGTAATCTTTGAGCCAATCCTTGCTCTTAATCCCCTCAGTGACGATTTTCTGGCGGATTGTGCGGTAAATGCCCGGATCATCGTCTGCCAACAGGGTCACCAGAGCCTCTCGCTGACTGGCCGTCAGCGGCTGCGTAGCCTGACTTGGAGACGGGGGGCTCATCTATTACCTCAGACGTCTGATTCTCCCACCTATTCGACTCAATTTCAACTCCGCCAAAAAAGGTTAAGGCATTAGGCCCACCTTATGCTAGTATGCGCTTGGGCTGCTGTCTGATGAGACGCACCGGCCCGGCGGAAGGTTTCACCTTCCAGCCTGTCGGAAATGAGCCAATATGCTCATACCATAACACTAACACCGCAGCTACGGAACAGTTACGCTGAGAAAGTCATCCTAGGGTGCAAAAATCTTTTGCACCGAAAACCGATTTTGCTACGTTCCCTGCGCTTGGCGACAAGCCGATCCGAAAAGAAATGTATCCGAACATACCGAACTCACTGTACGACGCGAAAAACGAGCATGATGCTTGCGGCGTTGGTTTCGTAGCGAATATCAACGGCAAGCAGGAGCACCGCATCTTGGATTATGCGATCCAGGCGCTTTGCAACCTCGCCCACCGCGGTGCTTTGGATGCCGATGCCAAGACTGGCGACGGCGCCGGCGTTTTGACCCAGCTCCCCCGGGCCCTGTTCCGCCGGGAAGTGGAGAAACTGGGCGGCAAGTTGATGAACGACAGCGACTTGGCTGTCGGCTTCGTATTCCTGCCCCGGGGTAACAAGTACCAGATCAGCAACTGCCATCGCATCGTTGAGGAGGCTTGCACCCAGTTCGGCATCCATATCTTCGGCTGGCGCGCGGTGCCCACCAACACCCGCAGCTTGGGTGACAAGGCCCGCGAAACCCTGCCGGAGATGCAGCAGATTCTCCTCGGCCGCACGGACGGCTGGAGCGATGAAGAATTTGAGCGCCGCCTGTTCCTCGCCCGTAAAGTGGCCGAACGCCGCGCCCTCGAAGAGAAGATCGAAGCCTTCTACATCCCGTCCTTCTCCTCGCGCACCATCGTCTACAAGGGTTTGTTCAACGCCCCGCAGCTGGCCAAGTTCTTCACGGACTTGAAGGACCCGCTGTATGTGACGGCTCTGGCCATCTATCACCAGCGCTACTCCACGAACACTTTCCCGAACTGGCAGCTCGCCCATCCGTTCCGCACCTTGGCGCATAACGGTGAGATCAACACCCTCTTGGGTAACAAGAACTGGACGCGCGCCCGTGAACTCGAACTCGTCTCCGAGGTCTGGGGCGAGAACATCGAACACCTCAAGCCGATCATCCAGCCGAACTGCTCAGACTCCGCCGCGTTGGATAATGCTCTGGAAGTCCTCGAACTCAGCGGCCGCAGCATCCTGCACAGCATCATGATGCTCGCCCCCGAGGCGTGGGAGAAATCCAAGGATGTCGCCCCCGACGTCAAAGGCTTCTACCGGTATCATGCGAGCTTGAATGAGCCGTGGGATGGCCCTTCCGCCGTGGCTTTCAGTGATGGCAAGATCATCGGTGCCACGCTGGATCGCAATGGTCTGCGCCCGGCCCGCTATAAGATTTACGAAGATGGTCTCATCGTCATGGGCTCGGAAGCGGGCGTGGTGACATTGGATGAGAAGAAAGTGGTCCGCAAAGGCCGCTTGGGACCCGGCCGCATCATCGCGATCGATCTCGAAGCCGGTAAGTTCATGGAAAACGACGAGGTCAAGACGCTCGTCGCCTCCCAGCAACCTTACGGCAAGTGGTGCGAGGACAACCTGTTCTCCCTGACCAACCATGCCAAGCCGTTTAGCGAGAACCATAACCCGGTCAATCTGCTCGACCTGACCCTGCAGGAGATCACCTTCGGCTGGGATACGGAAGAGCTGCAGACCATCCTGAAGCCCATGGCTACGGAAGGTCTGGAAGCCATCGGTTCCATGGGAGATGACACTCCGCTGGCCGTGCTTTCGCGCAAGCCCAAGCTGCTCTACCCCTACTTCCGCCAGTTGTTCGCGCAGGTCACCAACCCGCCGATCGACTCCATCCGTGAGAAGATCGTCATGTCGCTCTCGACAGCCATGGGTCAGAAACGTTCCTGGCTGCAGGAAACGCCTGAGCACGCCAAGCAGATCGAGCTCGATAGCCCGTTCCTGCTGGAATACCAACTGGAAGCGCTCAAGAACATTCCTGACCCCGCTTTCAATTGCGAGACGCTCTACTGCCATTTCAATGCGCAGAAAGGTCCGGATGATCTCGATGCGGCATTGAACGCCATCTGCGCCCGTGCTTCGCAGGCGATTGATGAAGGCAAGTGCATCCTTATCCTGAGCGACCGTGGCACGAATGCGGAACGCGTTCCGGTCCCGATGCTGCTCGCCGTGGGTGCCGTGCATCATCACCTGATCCGCGAAGGCAAACGCATGAGCGTTTCCATCGTCTGCGAGACCGGTGAAGCGCGTGACGTGCATCACTTCGCCACCTTGATCGGTTATGGCGCCTCAGCCATCAACCCCTACGTGGCCATCGATATCATCCGTCAGTCCATCGGCAGCGGTGACTGGGCTGACATCACGGTGGAGAAAGCGGTGGGCAACTACCGTAAGGCCATCGAGAACGGCATCCTTAAGATCATGTCCAAGATGGGCATCTCGACCATCAGCAGCTATCGCGGTGGTCAGATCTTTGAAGCTGTCGGTGTGTCGCAGGAAGTCATCGACCGTTGCTTCTACGGCACCACCTCCTCGATCGGCGGCATCTCTCTGCGCCAGATCGCCGAGGACGCCATCCGTCGCCACCAGAGCGCCTACGCCAACCCGGATACCGCCGTGCTGGATGAAGGCGGCAACTACAAGGTGCTAAGCGCCGGTCGTGGTGAATTCCATGCCTTCAACAAGCAGGTGGTCCAGACGCTGCATCGCTTCCTGAAAGCTGGTCAGCGTGAGGATTACCTCAAATACGTGGAGACCGTTCAGGGCCGTGACCCGATCTCTCCGCGCGACCTCTTCCAACTCAAGGCGACCACTCCGGTGCCGATTGAAGAAGTGGAACCCATCGAGAGCATCCGCGTGCGTTTCACCACCGCCGGTATGAGCTTGGGCGCCCTCTCCATCGAGGCGCACGAGTGTCTGGCCATCGCGATGAACAGTATCGGTGGCAAGTCGAACTCTGGCGAGGGTGGCGAAGATAATTCCCGCTACACGGTCCGTGAGAACGGCGACAACGCGAACTCCGCGATCAAGCAGGTGGCCTCCGGCCGTTTCGGCGTGACCCCGGAATACCTCGCCAGCGCGCAGGAGATCGAGATCAAGATGGCCCAGGGCGCGAAGCCCGGTGAAGGCGGCCAGTTGCCCGGACACAAGGTGTCCCCGCTCATCGCCAAGCTGCGTCACAGCACACCCGGTGTGCCGCTCATCTCGCCGCCGCCGCACCATGACATCTATTCCATCGAGGACTTGTCGCAGTTGATCTATGACCTCAAGCAGGTCAATCCGCGCGCCAAGGTCTGCGTGAAGCTCGTGGC
>CAZRGY010000075.1:0-1656 GCA_964599715.1 uncultured Verrucomicrobiota bacterium
CCCGCCCCCGCGACAACGAACGGATTCCTTCCAAGCAGGCGAAGTTCACGATGCGAAGATGATCCAGTGTCATATACACCGACCAATGCCGGCTGCTGTCCTCCATCCCGCGCAAACGCTTGATGATTACCCGCCGCTTGCCCTTCTCCACTCCGCACCCCCGTGTCAGTTGAGTGATAGTTTGCTGCTCGGCTTTGAACAAAGCCTGCGCCGATTCCCTGGTAGCCCTTGACCGGCTCCAGTGAAAGATTACCCGAGCCACTTGCAGTTCCAGCCAAGGCAACCCCGCTCCCGGCACATCCAGTTCCGGCATCTCATCAGGCAGAGCATCTGCTTTCATATTACTTGCATTTTAAAAGTGATTTACTTGTTGAATGCAAGTGAAATAAATTCCACCATATATATGAACTATGCCACCCCGTAAAAATAGTGCTTCCGAACCAGACCGGCGCTCTCCCTGCCCCGTCGCTTGCAGTCTCGATATCTTTGGCGACCGCTGGACGCTGCTGGTCATCCGCGACCTCGTCCTGGGCAAATCGCGCTTCAAGGATTTCACCTCCTCCCCGGAAGGTATCCCGACGAACATCCTAAGCGACCGCCTCACGCGCCTGCAAACACACGACATCATCAGCCAGACTACCCCGCCCGATGGCTCCAAACACCTCGCCTATCAATTGACCAAGAAAGGCGAAGCCCTGCGCCCTATTCTGATGGCCATGCGCGACTGGGGATTGACCTGGGAAAAAGGCACCAAAGTCATGCTGCAACCTGTCGTCGCCACTGTTTCCCCGACCAAGCCAGCCCCCAGAAAATCAAAATGACCGCCCCACAATCGCAGGACGGTCCTTTGGAGTGCTGAGGCTTGACTCAGCTTTGTTCCGATGCGGCTTGACGCATCGATCCCCTCACTTCATCGAGTGCAGCCCCACCACATTCCCTTCGCTGTCCTTGATGATACCGATGAAACCATGCTCGCCGATGGACATGCGCGGCTTGATGATCGTCCCCCCGCACTTGACCGTACGATCCAGCACGCCATCCAGATCACCCTCCACATTCAGGTAGATCAGCGTTCCACCACCGCCCGGATTACATCCGGCCATCTCCGTGAGTGCCCCACCTATGCCCTCATTGCTGTCATACGGAAAGATCGCCATCTTGGAGTCACTGCAAGTCGTTTCCTGCATCGTCACCTTAAGGATGGTTTCATAGAAACGCTTCGCCCGGGCGAAATCGGCTACATACAATTCGAACCAGTTAACTGCATTCTTCTTCATGATAGTTTGTGTCGTTGAGTGTTTGTTGTTATCGAACGGACACAAACTATCCCCAGCCACTGACAACCCCATGTCAGGAGACTTTCGAACTGAAAAGAAAGATTACTGAAGGACTACTTACCCTGCGCTGGCTTGAGCTTCGGATCATCCAGATCCAGCCGGTAGAGCATCTGGTTGTAATCATAACGCGGCGTGAATTCCTTGCCATCGCTGAACTCCTTCGTGTAAGTGCCTTCAAACAACAGGATGGGTGAACCCTCCGGCGTGAACTCCGGATGCAGACGTGGATTGTAAAACGTGTAGTGATCGTGCGTCAGCACCTTCACAGCCTTGCCCCAAGGACCCGTCGGTGAATCCCCTTCCGCATACCACAGTTCGA
>CAZRGY010000075.1:1666-11703 GCA_964599715.1 uncultured Verrucomicrobiota bacterium
AAACGCTTCCATGAACACCGTCACCCAGCGCTTGCGATAGGCATTCCATGCGATCGAGCCGCTATGCAATTTCACCGGCTTGCCATCCGTCGCTGACACCAGACTCTCCGGTGGATTCAACTTCTCCCATTGCGCGGGATCCTGCCACGCCTCAAACGTCGCCACGCAACGCACCTTGGGCAGCGGATCGCCGAAATAGACCCACTCCTTCCCCTGCGCATCCTTCATGAAGGCCGGATGCCCGTTCGGCACCACTGGCATCTTGGGCTCCTTGTCTGATTTCGTCCACAGCACCTTGAGTCGGTCAAAGCTCTGCGTGGCATCGTTCCACACACACAGCCCCATTTCATACGCCTCCAGATGACCACGGATCTTGGCGTAATTCCCCACCAACCTCTGCTTCCCCGTTTTATCCGGCAGACTTACGTAGGAACTCACCCAAGTCGGCCCGCTGCCCGGCATCTTCGCCACCCCGCGCACCCGCCCCTTGTCATCGCGGAAGTAATCCAGCTTCAATTTCAACGGCGGCTCAAATGATTTCAGCGGCTGGATGGCACTGGTGGCACTGCTCATGTCGTAGATGCCCAGCGGATAATTCGCCATCTGTGTATCGCCCCAAGCCCAGAACATTTTCCCGTCATAGACCGCGTTCTGCACGCTATCGCTTCCCACCATGCCGGATTCCTCCCAGTCGAGGTCGTATCCGGTTTTTTGACTTTCAGCGAAGAGACCGGCACCGGTGATCCGCCCGATGCGTTTCGCGATGTTCACCCGCTCCACCTCCACCTTGACCGTCTTGCCCGGCTGCGGCGTGATGCGCACGCCACGAAAACCGAAGCCATCCTTTTTGGCCTCATACCCATGCCCGCTGACGTGCAGCCACGTCTCCTTGCCCATCAACTCCGGCAAATCAAACGCGACCACCCCCGCATTATCGGTGATAAACCGCACCTGATGCACCGTACGCAGCTCAACCAATGGCACCGGCCAGCCCGTGCCCTTTTCCACCACTTCAATCCGACACGGCTCCTCGGCCAAAGTGGTAAATGCGGAAAGCACCAAGCAAACGAGGAACAACTTGAATTTCATACCACAATGATAACTCCGCCACGGTTATTAATTCGTTTTGATCAGTGGCGGCATCGGGCATTCTAGTGCATCTGCCACCGCCCGCAACAATTCCCCCTCCGCAGGATGCACCACTCCATCAGCAGCCACCACCTCCGCACAGGCTTGCAGGATAGACCGCCGGACGGATGGCCCCGTCTCCCGGATATTGCTGAGCGCGGATTCCAAGGTGTGCAAGGTGCATTGCCCACTCATGCGCAGATTCAACTGGGTCGAGTTGAAACTCTTCACGCCCGCCGCAAAAGCGCGCTCCGCATCCGTATTCTGCCCCGCTGCCGCAAGTGCAGTCAGCAGGACCGCGACATCTCCCGCTACGGCTTTCACCGAATGAAAGCGCATGTCGGGAGCGATTCGCGGTTGGAAATGCGCACCCAGATGCCGTCGCAAGATGTGTTGCAGTGCGAACTCGAACACATCCAGTTCCTGATCCGCCTCCACCAGTTCCTGCACCACGCGGTCAAACTTCTTGAAATCATCGGCCGACATCTCTCGCAAAGCCGGCAAAGAAAGCTCGATCAACGGCACCCGCGCATGAGCAGGCAGTTTCGAACTCACCGCATAAAGCGATAACGCCAATCCGGCCGTTTCCTCTCCGAAATCCTTGCTCACCATCTCTCGCTGCCGGGTTTGCAGTGAGAGGTCTGAAACCATGAGCAACCCGAACACTAATGCCTGCGCTTTAGAACTATCGTGCGTCGCGTCTTTGATCTCAGCAGGCAAGGACTCCAGCAGCTTCGTAGCGAATATCAGATGCTCGGCCAATGGCATGCCGATATGACTCAAGGTCTCCGCGACGGGTGACGCCACTTGTTCCACGGCTGCCACCGTCACCACCTTGTCCAAGATCGGTGGTCGCTCCACCGCGAGTGCGTTGGATTTCTTCGGCTCAGGCTTCTCCTCCACTACCCCAGCCATTGGATCGCGTTTACCGACCTCCTCACCCGAAGGAGCCCGCCCCATCATGTTCCGTACACGCTTGATACGTTGCTCGATAGGCGGATGCGTGGAGAGGAACAGGAAAAAGTCATCCCCCTGCAAGGCATCGGCAAAGAACATGTGACTCGCCTCCTCGGCATGTGGACAGACCACCTTGGAGCCATCCGGCCATTTATGGACCTTCTCAAACGCCCCGGCCAATCCCTCCGGATAACGCGTGAACTGGATCGCGGCCGCGTCAGCCAGATGCTCTCGTTGACGCGACACTGCCGCCTTGATCATCCGCCCGAACACCGCGCCATGCCACCCGATGAAGCTGAGGATGAAACCGAAAAAAGTGATGACCAGGTCCGTGATGATATCACCAGGCGAGAGGCTGACTGACTGGTTGGTGCTGAAATCACGGTCGAACTTGGCATTACGCTTGTCCATCACCCAATCCGCGATGGCCGTGACCGCAAAGAGTCCATGCACCCAGCCCATCAGGCGCATCTTCAGCGCCATGTCACCATTGAAGATATGGCTGTATTCATGCGCGATGATGCCCTGCAATTCATCCCGCGTCAGATACTTCACCGAACCGCCCGTCGCGCCCACGATCATGTCATCGATCGCGTAACCGGCCACAAAGGCATTGATGGAAGTTTCCCGCTCCAAGATGTAAACATCCGGCACCGGCACACCGGACGCCACAGAGAGTTCCTCGACGACATTGAGCAGACGCCGTTTGTCCGGCTCTTCCGTGCCGGGATTCACCCGCTTCGCACCGAGCAATCTCGCCACCGCCCGACCACCCTCGCGCAGTTGCCTTGTCTTGCGGATGCTGTTGATGAAAAACAGCACGGTGACGATGAGCGAAATCCACCCCAGCCGCTCCCTGCTCAGGAAATCGAAATGGTAAGAATCCGCATCCCGCACCACCCCCATCCAAAAATGGACAAAAGCACCCGCAAGAAAGGCCAGAATGGAATAGACCGTATAGACCGCACCGATCACCCCTAACAACGCGAGGAAGAACAATGGTATCAACCGGAGACTGCTCGCCCGTGCCTCTTCCTGCCACTGAAAGAAATTCTTGGGATTTGCTTCCGCCATAAGCCGCCCCCCAATCTAGACACATCCACACTAGATGCCCATTGGAAACTCAGCGCGTCTGTGTAATCAGGGCCCGCCCAACTCCTCCGCTTGCTGAATCCACATTCTCCGGCCAAAATGGCGCAAATGGACGAACGCCCTGACCGAAACCTGCTCTGGTGGCTCATCCCTGAAGTCCTCGCCGGTATGCCGATGCCATTTCTGCACCCGGAACGTCGTTTGCATCCCGGTGCTGCCTTGCGAGCCTATGATGACGAGTTGCCCCTGCTATTTGATTCCGGCGTCAAAGCCGTGGTTTCACTGCTGAATATACCCTCAGACGAAGCGGTGTATCGTCCCGCCGGCCTGGACTATCTCTGTCTGCCGATCGCCGATGGCTTTGCCCCCAGCTTTTCACAAGCAGATGAATTCGTCCGCTTCGTTGAGAAACATCGGACTGTTGGAAATGCTGTGGCGGTTCACTGCTACGCGGGCTTGGGCCGCACCGGAACGATGCTTGCCGCATACCTCATCGCGCGAGGCAAGGATGCCACCACCGCCTTGTTAAAAGTCAGAGCTGCCGAACCCGCCGCGATCGAGACCGGACATCAGGTAAGATTTCTGGATAACTACGAGCGACACCGTCGCCTCCTGAACAAGTAAAACCATTCCTTTACGGGAACCCTTGACCGGCAGCTCATCTGGCTCTCTATTATTTCCAATTCATTCGTCCTTCGCTAGAAGAAGCCCATGTCGTTTACGCCGTCCATCACCTGTCGTCTGGAAGTGCTGCCCGGAGCCAGCGTCGCGGAGAAAGTTGCCCATGCCAAACGCTATGGCTTCGCAGGCATCGCCCTGCCCGGCCGCTTTCTCAAGAGTTGGCTGGAAGAAGCCCGCGCTTGCAAAGCCGACAGTCCGCTCCCTTTCGTTAGCCTCTCGCTCGGTTTTGAAGGTTCCTTGCTAAGTCCAAATCCAGCCGTACGCCAGCAATGCCGCGACAGCATCCTGCGATTGCTCGATATCTGCGCCGAGTTCAACGCGCATCTGTTCAACATCCCGCCCGTGCTCATCCAGGACAATCCCGAGCGCCTGAAAGATCGCGCCCAGCAAGACGCCCTCTTGCTGGAACAACTGCCTGCGCTCGGTGATGAGGCCAAAGCCCGTGGAGTCACCTTTCTTATCGAACCGGTGAACCGCTACGAGAGTGATTACCTGCATTCCGTGGAGCATGCCGCCCAGCTTTGCGCGCAAGTGAACCATCCCGCAATCGCACTGACCGCCGACTTCTTCCATATGCAATTGGAGGAGTTGCACGATGACCTCGCCCTAAAAAATGCCGGTCAATGGACCAAGCATGTGCACGTAGCTGAGAACACCCGCGTGGAGCCCGGTCCGGGCTCGCTTGATTTCACTCCCGGTTTCCGCGCCTTAAAAACACTCGGCTATCGTGGATTGATTGAAGTGGAATGCCGACATCTCTCTGGCCCCGGGGACATAGTTCTTCCGCGTTCCGTTGCATATTTACAACGGTTGTGGCAAGAAGCCTGATGTATGCCCACACGATTGCTGGCGATCGCCCTCTTCTGTTTGCTGACCCTCGCGGCTGCGGCTGCCGAATCGCGGCCGCGTTTGCTCGTCCTCACGGATATCGGCGGTGATCCGGATGACCAGCAGTCCATGATCCGGCTCATGCTCTATGCGAATGAGTTCGACATCGAGGGGCTCATCGCCAGCGCTTCCGGGACACCTGGCGAACTGAAAGAAAAAGTCACCAAACCGGAGCTGATCCGCGAGATCATTGACGCCTACGGCGAAGTGCGGCCCAAACTTACCCAACATGCCAAGGGTTACCCGACTAAGGATGAGTTGCTCGCCCTGGTGAAGTCCGGCAACCCCAATCGCGGGAAAGAAGCGGTGGGCGAGGGAAAAGATACCGAAGGCTCCCGCTGGATCATCGCCATGGCCGATCAAAAGGATTCACGGCCTTTGAATATCTCCATCTGGGGTGGGCAGACCGATCTCGCGCAAGCGCTCTGGCGCGTCCGCCAGGACCGCGGCGCGGCTGGCTTGAAAACCTTCATCAGCAAGTTGCGCATCTATGACATCAACGATCAGGACAAGATCGTGGACTGGGTGTGGGCCGAGTTTCCCGGCATGTGGTACATCCTCGCCAGTGCCCCGAAGGGAAAAGACAAGCGCACTGGAGCGTATCGCGGTGTTTATCTAGGCGGCGATGAATCCCTTACCTCGGCTGACTGGATCAATGCCCATGTAAAAGAGAATCACGGTCCTTTGGGTGCCTTGTATCCCATGAAGACCTACACCGCTCCCAATCCCCACAAGACGATGAAGGAAGGTGACACTCCATCATGGTTTTATTTTCTACCCAACGGGCTGGGCGATGCCACTCATCCGGAGTCTGGAGGCTGGGGTGGTCGCTTTAAGATTGAGACCGACTCCATCTATCGCGATGCAGCGGACTCTTTGGACGGCATCACCGAACCGCGCATCGGCGTCTCGCGGTGGCGGCCCGCTTTTCAAAACGACTTCGCCGCCCGGATGGATTGGTGTGTGAATGATTTCGATAAAGCCAATCACGCGCCCAAAGTTGTCGTGAATAAAAGCAAAGGTTCACAGTCGTTAAGACTCACCGCCAAAGCAGGCAGCAGCCTCAAGCTGGATGCCGCCGGCACCGCCGATCCCGACGATGATATCATTCTCTACAAATGGTGGATCTATCCCGAGCCATCTACGCTGGCCGGCGCCAAGATCGAAAAAGCGAACAAGGCTCAGGCGAAACTGGTCGTTCCCCCGACCAAGACTCACGGTGACATCCATATCATCCTCGAGGTGACCGACAGTGGCACACCAGCGCTGACCTCCTACCGCCGGGTGATCGTCTCGGTCACGCCCTAAATCAGTTTAGCGGGCGGGTCGAATTCAGCTTTGCCAAATCGCCCGGAGAAAGGCAATATCCTGCCAGTTTTGGTCGCTGTAATACTTTTCAGGACTCGCCGCCATGAAACGCTTTGTCATCCTCTCATTGATAGCCGCCTTGCTGGCGGGCACGTGGACGGCCTTTGCCGCCACGAAGTCCGAACCGGCACCTGCCCTGGCCCAGAAGGAAACTAAATCCAGCGGCAGTAGCAGCCCGGGAATCGCAGCAGCTCAGGCACTCTCCACCATCACCGGCGTGGCCATCTCGCCAATGCTCGGAGTCAGCGCAGTCGGTGCCTGGACCTATTTTCAAACCCCAAAGGAAAAGCGCAGCCAGCTTTCCTGGTATGCCCAGCCGTGGTTCTGGCTGTCCGCATTTGTGCTGGTGGGTTTGTGCTTTGCCAAGGACACGGTAGGCACGGCTTTGCCAACGGTTTTGAAGAAACCGCTGGATATCGCCGACGCCGTGGAGAACAAGGTCAGTGGTCTGGTAGCCGTGGGCGCGTTTGTGCCGATGGTCGCCTCGGTGTTCCCTGATCTGGTATCTAATGAGCAAGCATCCATTGCCGCCCCGTGGTTCATGGCAGTAATCAATCCGGCCGGGTTGCTGAACTTCATCTTGATCCCCATCGCGATGATCTCCTTTATCATCGTCTGGCTGGCGGCACATTCCATCAACATCCTCATCTTGCTCAGCCCGTTCACGACGGTGGATGCCGCGTTGAAATCTTTCCGCCTGTTCCTGCTTTCTCTGGTTGCTGGCGGTTCAATGATGGACCCGAAGATCGGTGCAGCCATCTCACTCATTATCATCTTTATCGCCTACTTCATTGCGGGCTGGTCTTTCCGGGTGACGACTCTGGGCAGTGTTTATATCTGGGATGTGCTCGCTCTCCGGCGCACGCGGACCATTCCGCAAAAGGACAGTGTCTGGGGTTTCCTCTCTACTGAGATCAGCAAGGTCCCCATCCGCACTTACGGCAAACTGACGCGTGATGCCGCCGGACGCCTCGTCTTCGAATATCGTCCTTGGCTCGTGCTACCGAAGCGCACCTTGGTCCTGCCAAATGGTGATTACGCCGTGGGCAAAGGCTTGATCAGTTCCTTCCTCGTCAAAGAGGAAGGCGAAGATGAACACGAAGTGCTGACGTTGCCGCCGCGCTATCGGATGCACGAAGAGGCAATCTCGCGCGTCTATGAACTCAAAGGCGTCCGGGACATCGGCATCATGAAGGGCTTCAAAGCCGTGATCAGCGCCCTCTTCGGCGGCCAGCCAGACACTGCCGCCGTCTAACCGCAGCTTCAGTTCAATTTGTCCAGCGCCGGGAAAGGGAAATCTGTCGAGTTCACGTGCTGCTCGCGCATGATCTTTTCCAGCTTGGCCACGATCTCTGGATTTTCCGCAGAGACATCTTTGGTCTCAGCCGGATCAGTGGCCAGGTTGTAGAGCTGGATATGATATTCCGGCCCGCCTTTTTTGCGTAGCAGATCACGCCGGATGCCTTTCCAATCTCCCATGCGCACGCTTTGCTGACCAGTGTAGGCCGCGATCTCACGGTAGAGGAAAGCGCGCTCAGGCTGCTTCTTCCCCTTTATGGTCGGGGCGAAGGAGATTCCATCCAAGCCCTTGGGGGTCTTGCTCTTGCTCCCGATGAGCTCAAGTAACGTCGGCATCCAGTCCTCGAATCCGGTCACGCGATCACTGGCACCAGGTTTGATGGTTCCTTTCCAGCGGATGATGCCGGGCACACGATACCCGCCTTCATAGAGAGTACCTTTACCATCACGCAGCCCGCCACTGGAATTGAAGAAGGCGCAATCTGTCCCTGCCAATCCTTGGTGAGTCCCATTGAGCGGGCCATTGTCACTGGTAAACACAAAGATTGTATTCTCGTCCAGCCCCTCGTCCTTGATCAACTTCATCAACCGGCCGATGTCACGATCCATACGGGTGATCATGGCGGCATAGGCGGCCTTGGGCGTGAAGTGCGGGATGTATCCTTTACCCCCGGGATAAGGCGGATCATCCCACAAGCCGAGATACTGTTTGAGAGAATCATCCGGCACCTGCAAGGCCACGTGTGGAACGGTCGTCGGCCAGTAGAGGAAGAAGGGACGGGACTTGTTGTCGCGCACGAAATTCAGCGCCTGCTCCGTGATCAGGTCCGCCGAGTATTCAGTACCTTGGAAGCGCTTGTAACTCTCCGGCTTCGTGGGGTCTTCCTCCGGAGTCAACTTGTCATGTGCGGAGAAGGCGTGGTTCTTGAGGGCGATGGTCTGATGATTGTCCCACAGGTAGGTCGGATAGAAGTTATGCGCCACCGCCTGGCAGTTATAGCCGAACCAACGGTCAAATCCCTGTTTCAGGGGTTCCCCCGTACTCCCCGGTCCACCCAGGCCCCACTTACCAAAACCACCGGTCACGTATCCCGCCGCTTTGAACGCCTCGGCCAAGGTGTAGGTGCTGTCTGGGATGGGATACTGGCCTTCAGTCTCCGGCTTGCCGACCCGGGTGGTGGAGGCTCCAGGCATCTGGCGATTGTTCCGGATGAACGCATGGCCCGGGTGCATGCCCGTCATCAAGACACAACGTGAGGGCGCACAAACGGCGTTGCCCGAGTAGTGATGGGTGAGGCGCACGCCCTCGGCAGCCATGCGGTCCAGGCTGGGCGTCTTGATCTTGGTCTGGCCGAAGGCTCCGACATCTCCATAGCCTAAGTCATCGGCCAGGATGAAAACCACATTCGGTTGCTTGCTGGCGGCATGGATATTGAGCGTCGCGATCAACAGCAGGAAACACACTGCCCGGCGGAGAAGCGGGGTAATCATGGTTATGATACTAGCCAGCCAGGCGAGACAACGCAACCTTCTCGCCACCCCTCCCATGTTGACTTTCGACGCCCAGTCCGGCTGACTCTAGATCATCAAATCCCTATCTATGCGCTGCTACCTTGCATTATTTCTGGCCCTCATCGTCTTGACCGGGTGTGCAACCGGGCAAGCTCCTAAATCCACTCCAGCGAAAGCTACCCAACCCGCGCGAGCGGTGATCCCAAAGCTTTCGGGCAAACTGACCATTGATGGCAAGTTGGATGAAGCCGTCTGGAAGCGGGCACTGGTGCTGACACCCTTCACCCCGAATCGCGGCGAGGGCAAGGACTCGGAGTCGACCAAGGTCTTGGCTTGGTATGATGACACCGCTTTGCATCTCGGCTGGGTCTGCATGGACAAGGATATCCAAGCCACCTTCACCAATCGCGACAGCATGTTCTGGAACGAAGAAGTGGCGGAACTCTTCCTCGCTCCCGACAAACTCGACAAATACTACGAGCTGCAATGGAACCCGCTCGGAGCCGTCTTCGACGCCATCATCTACAACACCATGGGACCGGATGGCATCTCCAAGAAGATCGATGGCGATTGGGCCTTCACCGCCAAGGGTATGCGGAGCGCCGTGAAAGTGGACGGCACCGTGGCCAATGCATCCGATGAAGACCGCTCTTGGACAGTGGAAGCAGTCATACCCTTTTCCGATCTCGGTGTCACCACGCCCAAGCCGGGAACCGTCTGGCGTGGCAACTTCTACCGCTTCTCCCGCGGCAAGAATAAGCCTGAACTGCAACTCAGCTGGTCCCCCACCCGTCTGCCCAGCTTTCATCAACCGAACCGCTTCGGGTATCTGGAATTCGGGAAATAAAGCACTTTATCAAGTAGTCCGACCCTTTAGCGGGAACTGTATTGCCAATAATTGCCGGGGGCGTTACACAATCAATTGACCACTGTAATTGCACCATTCGGCAGATCGGGCTTGAATATTGCCCAAGTGACAACTGGCCATTGGTGTTCCGAGACATCGGGCACAAGAAATTAAGTTCAATACGATTTTTGTAACTATCGGGCCAGAATACTTAAGTAGCGAGGTGAAGACCTATGAATCTTAAAGCAATATTAGCCGTATCCAT
>CAZRGY010000076.1:0-11696 GCA_964599715.1 uncultured Verrucomicrobiota bacterium
ATTCCGCGAGGCGCAGGGGCAGGTCGCGATAGCTCTTGGGTTCCGCCGCGAACACACGATGGTGATGCGGGCAGTTCATGGCTTTTAGGTAATAGCGAGAGCCGAACTGATTGCGGGCGGCTTCCAGTTGAGTCAGTTGAGCCATGAGTTCACTCACTTTTGTGTCGATCATGGACTCTGGATTTTCTGTGCCTACAGGACGATGAATGTGTTTGCTGCCGGGATTCAGTGTCTCTACTTGGCGTTGAATATCGGAGATTTTCTCTTCCAACTTAGCCCGTCCTTCACGCTCATCTGCGGATTCGAAGAACTCCATCGCGGGAAACATTGAATCAGCATAGTAGGGCAAGTGTCCTGAGGTTCGATACATCTTCTCACGAGCAAGATGCGGCGTCTTCACGCGCACATAACCGGCGGCAAACTCAGTTTCCTTCGCGAGCTTTTCCAGTTCCTCCACTATGTTGGTGCCTTTTGGCAGCCAGAGGGGCAGGCCGGGGCCGGTGTAGTCCGGGTCCATGGCGAAGAGACCCATCTCCTGACCGATCTTGCGGTGATCGCGCTTCTTGGCCTCTTCAATCATAGTGAAGTAGGCCTCCATATCCGTCTTGTTCTTGAAAGCGGTGCCGTAGATGCGCTGGAGCTGTGGGTTCTTCTCATCGCCTTTGTAGTAGGCACTGGCGACGTTCGTTAGCTTGAACGCCTTGATATTGCCGGTGCGCATCACGTGCGGTCCGGCGCAGAGATCAACGAAATCGCCGTTTTTGAAATAGGAGATGGCTTCACCCGCTGGGATGCTGTTGATGAGGTCCAGCTTGAAGGTGCTGACAGCGCCACGTTCTGATAAGGCGCCGAGCCGACCATTCTGTGCATCGACAAGTGCCTGCTCGCGCGCGACGACAATTTTCTCAAAGACGTTGTTGGCTTTGATCTCCTTCTTCATCTCTTCCTCGATCTGGGGGAAATCTTCTGGAGTGATGCGATGGCTCAACTGGACGTCGTAGTAGAAGCCGTTCTCAACGGGCGGGCCATAGGCGAACTGGGCATCCGGCCAGAGACGGAGGATGGCAGTGGCGAGCACATGGGCGCATGAGTGCCGGATGCGCTCCAGCTCGGACATCTGATTGCGTTCGTCGAGAGTCTTACGTTCGTCTTGCATAAATTAGCTTGGGAATTTTTAACCACAGATGGACACAGATGAACGCTGCTCACTTTGAGCTGATGCTCTTATTGCGTCTGTTACCATCATCTTTATCTAGTCGTGTTTGAGTCTGTTTCCGTAAACAAAAACGCCTCGACCGGGCAGGTTGAGGCGTTGGCGTTCGGGGGAACCGAGCGCCTAAAGCGTTGTTGTCGTGGTCAATCCACTGATCATTATCAGCCAAAAATAAGGGAAGCCGATAGATTTGGCAATGGGGTATTGTTGGGGCTTGGGCATGCCGTATTAGCTCAACTGCCGGGCAGAACGAATTTTAGGAGGCGGTCGATCCAGCGGGCTTGCTTGGCATCTTCACCGCCATGGGATTTGAGCTCCTTAAGCTCCGGTTTGGCGACATTCGAGTAGTAACTGCGGGCGCGACTGGGGCTTGTGGTTGAGGGAGTAGGGGCTTTCTTGCCGGCTGGCTTGTGCTGGCGGAGCAGGTTCAGTTCGCCGACATCCAGCCAGTAGCCGTTGCAATTGGGGCAGGAATCCACCTCGACCTGATGGCCCCTGCTATAGAGGTGGCGGCGAAGAAAGATGCCTTCACATTGTGGGCAGGGGCGTTTGCGCCGGTGATCTATGTGAACGAGCGGGTTGATGGGGATGTCCAAAAGTGTGAAGCCCTCGGCGATGTGCGGCGTCTCGAGCTTCTTGAGTTCGAAAGCATCGAACCAGATGCCGCCGCAGCCGCCAGAGCAGACGTCTACGGTAAGGTCGGCAATGGTGACGGCTTTGAGGCGATGGGTGCAGACGGGGCATTTCATATGCGTGGGCAGATTAATGAAAATGCTGGAAATGAGAAGTGCAGAAACGGCAGGCAGTGAATGCCGCTAAAGGCTGAATAAAGCGGGTGGCTAACCACTGGCCCTGTCACATTCTGGCGGCACTTTGGTGGAATTGCGGCTTGGAAAGTGATGGGTTCTGCTTTTAATTGACTGGGTCCACTTATTTTATCATGACGAAGCAACGTTTTAATCAATGGTTTGCCGGTTGGGCGATGGCAAGTGTCGCGCTGGCAGGCATGTGTCTGCTCACCGGTTGCGGAGATGCGGGCAAGAAACCGGAGGCGGCAGGCAGTGGCAGCGCACCCAAGGCAGAAGCGAAGCCCACCGACATGTCTTGGACGAACGGGATGGTGTGGATACCTGGCGGGACGTTTCACATGGGCTCGGAAGGTGGACAAACCGATGAGAAACCTGTGCGGCAGATCACGGTGGACGGCTTCTGGATGGACAAGACGGAGGTGACGAATGAGGAGTTTGAGAAGTTCATCAAGGCGACTGGCTACGTGACCATCGCCGAGCGCAAGCCGGATCCGAAGGATTTTCCTGGAGCCGATCCGGATATGTTGGTGGCAGGATCGATCGTTTTCCACCCCCCGCCGGGCGATGTGCCGCTGGACAACTATTATGTCTGGTGGACGTATATCCCGGGGGCAAGCTGGAAGAATCCCGAGGGACCGGGCTCCAATATCCAGGGGCGGGAGAAGCATCCGGTGGTGCATGTGAGCTATTTCGATGCATTAGAATACTGCAAGTGGGCAGGCAAGCGGTTGCCTACGGAAGCGGAGTGGGAGTTTGCCGCCCGTGGCGGACTGGCCGCCAAGATGTATAGTTGGGGCGATGAGCAGACGCCCGGAGGCAAATGGGTGGCCAACATCTGGCAGGGCAAATTCCCCAACGAGAATTCCATGGATGACGGCTTCCGTACGACTGCTCCTGTGGGCACCTATCCGCCCAACGGTTTTGGCTTGGTGGATATGGCCGGGAATGTGTGGGAGTGGTGCGCGGATTGGTATGCGCCGACAACCTATGCGACGATGCCGGAGCGGAATCCGCAGGGCTCGACCATGGAGGCGAGCACGGATCCGAATGAGCCGGGAGTTCCGAAGCGCGTGCAGCGTGGCGGTTCTTACCTCTGCAGTGATTCGTATTGCACGGGCTATCGCCCCAGTGCGCGGATGAAGAACACACCGGATAGCGCGACCTCACATACTGGGTTCCGGTGTGTAAGGACGAATTAGCACCGTCAATTGCACTCGGCAGAAACGCCTAGAGCAAGAATTCGGATTGCTGGGAGACCGGAGCAGGGGGCTGCGGGGTGACGCTGGAAGAGGAGGTGTAATCCATTGTCAGTGTCGGTGCTGGTGTATCTTGATTGGTGACATTCACCGGGATGTGCGTCCCACCCAGCTTTTCCAATCGCGAGAATATCGCCTTATGCGCCAGCTCGGGACGATTGCAATCGCGACTCAGATGGCCGAGATAGAGGTGCTTCAGTTCGGGATGCACAATCTCTTCGAGGACATCGGCAGCAGCATCATTCGATAGATGTCCATGGCGGCTCAGGATGCGCTGTTTCAAACTCCACGGCCGACGGGTGTCTTCCTGCAAGAGCTTCAGGTCATGGTTCGCCTCTAAAACGACGATGTTTGCGCGACGGACGCGTTCGACGACGACCTTGGTGGCGTGTCCCAGATCCGTCAGGAAGCCTATGGATCCGGCGGAAGTGTTCAGCACAAAGCCCACGGGGTCTTGAGCGTCGTGAGGTACGGAAAAGGTATCGACCCCGACATCACCGAGATCAAACGAACCGCCAGTGACGAACAGGCGGCAATCGAACTTGGTCGCCAACTGCGCCTCCATGGCTTCACGGGTGTGGCGATTGCAGTAGATGGGGATACCCAGCTTGGCGGCGATGGCTTTCAAGCCCTGAACATGGTCGCTGTGTTCGTGGGTGACGAGGATGCCGGTGAGCCCTTCCGGGGCTCGCCCGATGGATGCCAAGCGCTGGCGGATTTGGCGTCCACTGAAGCCGGCATCGATGAGCAGGCGTGTCTCGCCGGCTTCCAGGTAGGCGCAATTGCCACTGGAACCGCTGCCTAAAATGGTGAACTGGACCGGCACAAAGCGAAGCTAGCAAGGAGCTAGGCCGGGACAATGATTTTTACAGGCTACAAAGCAGGCGGGAATACCTTAATTTCCTGATTGACAGTGGTTTAAAAAGTTATTCACACATGGCACGCTTTTTGAAAAAGCACAGGGCGTGCCAATTATGCCCTTGAGGCTTGGCATAATTTCGATAGGTTTGAAGCCGATGTCGCAAGGGATGCATCTATCGCAGCGGATGGCACTGTCACAAGTGCTGGCGCCGCAGTTGCAACAGTCGTTGGCGCTCTTACAGGCCCCGACGCTTGAGCTTCGGGCATTGGTGGAGCTGGAGCTGGAGCAAAACCCGATGCTGGAAGAGGTGCTGGAGGTCGACGCGGATGCCAAAGAGAGCCGGCTGCGGGATGAAGAGGGCAACGTGAACTCCGCCGATCCGTGCGAGCCACCTGAGGATACCAAGGTGGATCCGACAGCCGAAAACTCCGATCCGATCGATAGTTTTCAGGAAGAGTTTGAGAAACTCGTGCAACTCGACCAGGAATGGCGCGATCATTTTTCCCAAACGAATTCTTCCAGCCGTCATTCCGCTGAGGACGAAGAGAAGCGCGAGTTTCTGCTGAACTCCATCGTGGCGAGCACTTCCTTGCAGGAGCACCTGATGGATCAGTTGCGGATGTCGGATTGCCGGAAGGAATTGCGGCAAGTTGCCGAGTTGGTGATCGGCAACATCGATGACCGCGGCTATCTGCCCGAGCGGAAAGATGACCAGCGTCGTTTCGAGGACGGACGCAAGTGGGACGCTTTGGATGATCTGGCTTTTTCGACGGGCATTCCCAAGGCGCTCATCGAGGAAGCGTTGAAACTGGTCCAGAGCTTTGATCCTCCGGGTGTTGGTGCGCGTGATTTGCGCGAGTGTCTTTTGTTGCAACTTCAGCGGGAAGGGAAGCAGCATTCCGATGAATACGAGATCATCTCGGAATACATGGAAGCACTGAGCAAAAGGCGAATCCCAGAGATCGCCCGGGGCTTGGGCATCTCGAATGAGGCGGCGCAGACGGCGGTGAACCGGGTGGCATTGTTGGAGCCGAATCCCGGCCGGTCTTTCCAGACGGATAATCATCAATACATCGTTCCGGAAGTCTTTGTGCAGCAGGTTGGGGATGATTACATCGTCACCAATAACAATGAACAGGTGCCGCACCTGCGTATCAGCAATGCCTACAAGGACCTGATGGCGCAGCCGGAGAGCGGGACTGAGGTGCGTGAATATATCCGCGAGAAGATCCGGGCCGGCAAGTTCCTCATCAAGAGTCTTCACCAGCGGCAGCAGACGATCTTGAATATCGCGAACGAGATCGTGAAACGGCAGCGCGAGTTCCTGGAAAAAGGCATCGCTCACCTGAAACCGATGACGATGGTCCAGGTGGCCGAAGCGGTAGGCGTGCACGAGACGACAGTCAGCCGCGCCGTATCCGGGAAGTATATCGAGACGCCGCAAGGTGTCTTTGAGATGAAGTATTTCTTCACCTCCGGCATCATGACGGCGGATGGTGTGGGCATGTCCAATACCAGCGTGAAGGACATGATCGCAGACATGGTGAAGGAAGAGCCTGGCAACGCCCCGTTCTCAGATGACCAGATCGTGAAGATGTTGAAGGAGAAGAACGTGGTCATCGCCCGTAGAACCGTGGCGAAATACCGGGCTGAATTGAACATCCTGCCTTCGAATCTGCGCCGGAAATATTGAGCTGTTTTTTGCTGGTTGGCTTCTTTCCTCAGAAGATACCCGTTGTCATTTGGTGCCGAGCATTGTCACTTGGTAGCAGTCAGCTTTCCAGATGAGAGGCGACGCGGCTGGTTCCCATGGAGGCGAATTGCGTCAGCATCACGGACAGGAAAAACAGGAAGAAGCCGCTTTGCACCTTGATGCTGGCGACACCACCTGATTTCACCGTGAGCACGAGGATGGCGACGACGAAAACATCGAGCATGGACCATTTGCCCATGTGCGAGACGAACTTGAGGAACTTTTTGGCCTGTTCGGCAGTAAGCCCTGGATAGAGCCAGAGAGCTAGGAGAGCGGTGATCTTGACGATCGGAAAACAGACGGTGAACACAAAGAGGATGAGGAATAAAAAGATTTCGCTCTCTTTGAACAACGAGATGAGGCCTTGGAAGACGGAAACCTGGTTCTCGAAGATCCACAATTTGGTCACGGAAGTGAACGGCAGGAAGATGCCGGCTACTAGCAGACCCAAGGCCCCAAGCAACATCAGCACAAACAGCCAACCGGAACCTTTGTGCGTGGATATAAGTGGGGAGTGCTCAGCCATAAGCCCTAAGAAGTTTAAGCTCTAAAAGCGGAGAAGACAAATCGGGATTTAAGGCCCGAGCAGAATTGAACGGATCAAGAGGACTTGGTCGGATCCGCCATGGGCTTGCCACATC
This sequence comes from uncultured Verrucomicrobiota bacterium, assembly GCA_964599715.1. Classification (GTDB taxonomy): domain Bacteria; phylum Verrucomicrobiota; class Verrucomicrobiia; order Limisphaerales; family JAEYXS01; genus JAEYXS01. Next base: position 6,535 of record CAZRGY010000076.1, read on the forward strand.
GTCGGCAGAAACGGGCGTCTTCAGCGTGTCCTTCGGCTGAGCAGTTGGGGCAGCTCCGCTGGCTGGTATGGATGTAATTGCGCGTGAATTCAGCGGTCACTATACCGGTTGGTACGGCGATGATGCCGTAACCCATAACCATGAGCAAACTGGCCAGAAACTGGCCTAGTGGGGTTTGGGGGGTGATATCGCCGTAGCCCACGGTGGAGAGCGTCACCACGGCCCAGTAAACACCCCGGGGGATGCTGGTGAAGCCGTTATCCTCTCCTTCTATCAGATACATCAAGGAGCCGAAAATCACCACCAGGATGGTTACAGCCAGCAGAAATACTTGGATCTTTTTGCTGCTGGCCTTTAACGCCTGCATGATGGTGCGGGTTTCGCGAAGATACTCCACCAGTTTTAGCACCCGGAATACCCGCAAGACGCGCAGGGTGCGTACAATCAGGAAATATTCGGTGCCTGGTATGAGCAGGCTCAGATAGGTGGGCAAAATGGCGAGGAGATCCACGATGCCGAAGAAACTGCGGGCGTAATGGGCTGGGGATTGAGTGGTCCAGAGGCGGGCTGCGTATTCCAATGTGAAGAGAATAGTGAAAAACCATTCAGCAGCGACTAGGACAGTGGCATAGTTGACGCGGATATCACGGACGCTGGCGAGCATCACTACCAGCACGCTGAGCAGGATACAGAGAATCAGGCAGACATCAAAAGCACGTCCAGCCGGGGTGTCGGCCTCAAAGATGATCTGCCGCCATTTTTCACGGGCTGAAGAGTGTTTGGTCTGGGTCATGGCGCTCGACGTTGCGGCGACACATTGTTCAACCAGAGCGCCCTGCTGACAAGCCTGTCTTGCTTATATTGCGCTAAAGTAAGGTTTTATATTGAGGGCAATTAAGATTAGCTGAACGCTGCCTGCCTGTTTGCGAGCGAAGTGGAGTGAGTGGGGCAGGTCTGACTCAGTTTTCCCTGATGGTGACTGCGGTGGCAGAAGCCACACTGACCTCGCGCAGTTTGTCTTCCGCCTGCTTGAGGCGTTTCTTAAAACTTTCGTTATCGGGGTGGTGATTGACCAGCCAGTTCAGATGGAAAACGGCGGCAAACCAGGACTGGCTTTGCTCACAGACATCCGCTTCCTCGCTGTGCCAGGCGACAATCTCTTCCGGTTTCACTGAGAATTGTTGTGGATACTTCTGCCGGAGCGCGTCCCAGTTTTCAGCGAGCTTGGTCGCAGAAACAGCAACAAGACTGCCGGTGGCGTCTAGGCGGCGACCGGAGAGGAGTTGAGCAAGTTGAGCGATGTCATCTATAGGGCGGGCATCAGGTGTGAAATCCCAGAGACGGGTGGTGCCGTCTGCACTCGCGGTGAAGAGGATGCGTCCGTCTTGGGTGAAGGAGGCATGATCTACGCGATCGCGATGAACCAGCGGTGGGGTGATGGGGGCTCCAGTATAGGTATCCCAAATCCGCGCGGTATTATCCCAACTGGCGGTGACCACGCGGGTGCTATCAGGGCTGAAGGTGGCGGCTACAACCCAGCCGTTGTGCTGCAGGAATGGTGTGACGGGCTCGCCTGTGGTGGAGTTCCAGATGCGAGCTGTATTGTCGGCACTCGCGGTGACGACGAAACGGCCGTCTGGACTGAAGGAGGCAAGCGTCAGCTCCGCCGTGTGTTCCAAGGATGGGGATAAGGGCTTGCCGGTGACCGTATCCCAGATGCGGGCGGTATTGTCCCAGCTAGACGTGATGACCTTCGTGCCATTGGGACTAAAGGAGGCAAGGATAACGCGGTCTGAGTGCGTCAAAGGTGGGGTGATCGGTTTGCCGGTGGCGACGTCCCAGACACGGGCAGTATTATCCCAACTGGCGGTGACCACTTTGGTGCTGTCCGCGCTGAACTGGGCATAGGCGATGCGGCTCTTGTGTTCGAGAGTCTTGCCATCATCCGGACGCAGCCGTGGGGGAGGACCATCAGGGGAATCTTCCCGCTTCTTGCCTTTGAATCCGCCAGCGAACTGGCCGGGCTCAATGTTCGGGATGTTTCTCAGCTGGGCTTTCTTTTCGTTGTCGGCGATCAACAAATGGCGACCGTTCGGGCTGAAGACAGCAAAACTGACGGGATTGGGCAGCCTGGTGACACGGAGTTCGCGCCCGGTCTTGCCATCCCAGGTGCGGACGGACTGGTCCCGGCTGATGGTGTTGACGAAGTCATTGGGCAAAAAGCGGGCGGCGAGAATCTCGGCGTTTGGGCCAAATACGGGCGATACCGGTTCACCGGTCATGACGTTCCATAGCCGCATCGTGTTATCCGTCACCCCGAGCATCAAACGGTTATCCTTGGAAAAGATAGTTTGACGGAGCTCGCCACGGATGGGGAGCTCACGGGAGTTCTGTTGTGCCGCTGGCGTATCCCAGACACGGACGGTGCGGTCTTTGCTGGCGACCATGACGCTACGGCCATCGGGATTAAAGAGAGCATGCAGGATTTCAGCGCTGTGCGGGAGAGGTGGGGTGATGGGCTGGCCGGTGGTGGCGTTCCAGACACGGGCAGATTTTTCGGCCACCGTCAGCACGCGGCGACCATCCGGAGAGAATCGAGCCCGGGCGACGCGGGAATTGTGAGCCAGCGGCGGGGTAAGGGGCTCCCCGGTCGTCGCATCCCAGACACGCCCGGTATTATCTCGGTTGGCAGTGACGACACGTTGCCCCTCCGGGCTGAACTCGGCAAAGGTGACGATGTCGTTATGCTGCAAAGGCGGTGTGATCGCCTCGCCAGTGTTCACGTCCCAGATGCGGGCGGTGCGGTCTTCACTGGCTGTGACCAGGCGTTTGCCATCTGGACTAAAGGAGACATGGCGGACAGCACCTCCGTGACGCAAGGCCTTGCCAAGTTGTTTGCCGGTTTGGGTGTCCCAGATCTCTGCCGTGCGGTCGCGCGAGGCAGTGGCGAATTTGGTGGCATCCGGGCTGAAGACGACTGCTTCAATAGTATTTGGCACACGGATGGAATCAGTCACTGCCTCGCCGGTCTGCGCGTTCCAGATACGGACAACCCCATTCTGGTTCTGCCCGCCTGCGATGGCGATGAGTTTGCCGTTAGTGCTGAAGGAGGCACGGTTGACTGGGAAATCATGGCTGAGCTTGATGGGGTCATGTTGCTCTTCAGCACGCCAGTTCCAGAGCAAGGCGGTGCGGTCATCATAAAGCAGAACTAGCCGGTGGGCATCTGGACTGATGGCGGCGCCACGAATGGTGCGCGGGAGAGGGACTGGCTTGCCGATGCTTTCACCGCTGGTCACATCCCACAGACGAGCGCGCTTGGTCGTGAAGGTGGCCAGAAAGCGTCCATTTAAACTGGCGGCAGAAGCGACGATGTTCTGGTCTTCCGTCCAAAATTGGATGAGGCGCGGAGCTTGCCGTAGAGCTGAGGCGATCCGGGTGCGCTGGATTTCCTCGCTCTCTTTATGGCCTTCATCCAAGCGCAGGGCATCCACAAAAGCCAGCAGGGAAGCGGAAGCATCGCCCTCATCCAGATAGCGCAAGCCGTCACCGATGTTCAGGCGCACGAGGCGTTGGCGACTTTGCTCCGATAGCGCTTCGGCTTTGAGTCGTTCCCGGTAGGCGATCTCCTCTTGGGCCATCGCGAAATCGCGCTCTTTTTGGAGCTTTTGCTCATTTACCAAAATGACGCCAATCAAAGTGCATAGACCGCCAATCATACTAACGGCCAGCGCAGCGACGGCAGGGCGGCGGTAGGCCCATTTGCGTGCCCGATAGAAAACACTGCTGGGTCGGGCCTGAATGGGCTCTTTGCGCAACCAGCGGTCGAGGTCATCGGCGACCGCTTCGGCCGAACCGTAACGACGCTGAGGGTCCTTCTCCATGCACTTGAGGCAGATGGTCTCCAGGTCGCGGTCGATACGGTGATTCAGCGTGGAAGGGCGCTGAGGTTCGCGCTCGATGACGAGGCGAAGCGTCTCAATGGGAGAGTCGGCGCGGAACGGGGGCTTGCCCGTGAGCAATTCGTAGAGGATGGCCCCCAGACCGTAAACATCTACAGCGGTGGTGAGTTTGAAACCCTTGCCTTCAGCTTGCTCGGGGGAAATGTAATTGGGCGTCCCGATGATCTCGCCGGTGACGGTGATGTTCTCACCCGCATCCACCCGCTTGGCCAAACCGAAATCGGTGATGTGCGGTTCACCTTGGGCATCAAGGAGGATGTTATCCGGCTTGAGATCGCGATGGAGGATGCCGTGTTGGTGGGCGAAATGGATGGCGCGGGCGACCTTGACCATCAAGATAGCCGAAGCGCGGGCATCGGTATTGAACCGTTTCATGTGCTCGTCAAGGCTGCCGCCTTCGACATAGCGCATGCTGAAGAACAACTGGTCGTCGTGATCGCCAACTTCGTAAATGGGGACGATATTCGGGTGGTCGAGATTGGCGACGGCTTCGGCTTCAGCCCGGAAGCGCTTCATCTGATCTTCACCGGCGAGGCGGCCGGCCAGGATGGTCTTGAGGGCGACGGTACGATTCAGTTTGATCTGGCGGGCCTTGTAGATGGCGCCCATGCCCCCTTGGGCAATGCCCTCCAGAAGTTCGTAATCCCCGAAGCGCCGGACCTGGTTGCTCTTCACGCCAGCTTCCGTGACTAACTGGCGCATCTTGCCAATATCGAGTTGAACTGTGGGGTGGGGCGTGCGTCCCGGGGTTTGAGGCGAGGCGCCGCCGGCCGGAGTCGGGTGGGACTCAGGGGTGTTTGGCTCATCGCTTTTTCCCATGGGTGTTTCGGTGCGCACTGTAAAGAGTGTGTTAATCGCTGTCAGTAAAAAGGGACGCCCCAAGATGCGTGCATATTCGCGCATCCTGCATGATAAGACGCTAGAAACGGGAGAAAGTTGCGGTGAACTAAATAAATGATTTTTGAATGAACGGAAGCGGTGTGGGAGGAGTCAAATGGGTTGGCGTGTCTACACAGCAGATACCTAAATTCGATCTTAACGAGGAAGTGGTTCCTTTGAGTTGGCCAAGGACCAGACCATGATGGCGAGGGTGGCGGTGCAGTCGTTCAGGTCTTTTGGGGAGACTTTATCCACGGTGTCGGCACGTGTGTGGTGGTACCCAAAGTAAGGTTTGCGATCGACTTCCATGTGCATTGCAGG
>CAZRGY010000077.1:0-11646 GCA_964599715.1 uncultured Verrucomicrobiota bacterium
TCTTTCAAAGTCTCTCTGTTAGGATTGAGTTCTTCCTCCAAAGCTTTTTCATTTAACTTGGTCATGCCTACTATTGCATTATTCCAAGACAGCACCCACCGCGCCCAAGTCATCGCGCTGTGGCAAACCGTCTTCGGCTATGAATCCGCGCATAACCGGCCGGACCTCGCCATCGACAAGAAACTCGCCGTAGCCGATGACCTCTTCTTCGTCGCCCTCGCGGACGCCACCGTCATCGGCACCATCATGGCCGGTTACGATGGCCATCGCGGCTGGATCTATTCCGTGGCCGTGGCCCCTACCCATAGGCGGCAAGGCATCGGCTCGCAACTCGTCACCCATGCTGAACGCGCCCTGATTGAGCGTGGCTGTATGAAGATCAATCTGCAGGTCATGCCGGAGAATGAAAAAATCGCCGCCTTCTACACCGCCCTCGGCTACGAAGTGGAGCCGCGCATCAGCATGGGTAAGAAGATTCCGGCGAATATCCCCGCTGGTTGATTTGGTTCTCCACCTCAGTGGGCGCGGGAGAAAGTGAGGGGACATCGAGTTTGCCCGCACCGCTGTGTCGGAGGGCGAAGGACAGCGGCGAGCCAAAGATAGGGGTGCTGGCGGCAACTTCCCTCGAATCTTTTCGGCTCGGCAGCGTCGGTATGATGAGCTAGTAATCCAACAACCCATGAGAACCCTTTCGCTTGTCGCTTTGGCCGGACTGTGTGCCGTGCTGGTCCAACCGCTCTCCGCCGCCGAATGGTCGCCCATCTCCGTGCCCGGCACTTGGGAGGAAAAAGGGCCGGCGGAGGCGAAATCCTATGACGGCATCGCGTGGTATCGCACGTGGGTGAAGGTGCATGACAGCTTCTTCACGAAGCATGAGCGCAATCTGTTCGAGGAGTCTGTGAGCGTGAACATCCGCAACTTGGCGGATGCGCACGAGGTGTATGTGAACGGCAAGAAGATCGGTGCGGGCGGGCAATTCCCGCCGAATTTTCAAAGCGGCCGCAGCCTGGTGCATCGCCATAAGGTGCCGGTGGGCACGTTGCACAAGGGCGAGTGGAATGAGCTCGCGGTGCGCGTCTATAACCAGTCCGGCCCGGGCGGGTTCACAGTCGAGGCCCCGTTCATCATGAATTACTTCATGGAAAGCGTGCTGGAAGGGCCGTGGGAGATCCATCTGGGGGATGATTACAAGCCGGGTGAAGCCTTGAAGGAGAAGCCAGCAACGACGGCGTTCGACCAGTTCCGCGAGTCAAATCGCGTGCTGGGACGTTCGACGCAGTTTGTGACGGGACCGAAGCTTCCGCCAGAGGAAGCCTTCGCCAAGATACGCACCGCCGAGGACCTGAAGGCGGAACTGATGTTGAGCGAGCCGCTCGTCGCGCAACCGACGCACATGAGCTTCGACGAACGCGGGCGTCTCTGGGTCTCGCAATACCGGCAGTATCCCTACCCGGCCGGGGTGAACATGATCAGCCGGGACAAGTATTACCGCTCGCACTATGACCGCGTGCCGCCCGCCCCGCCCAATCATGACAAGGGCGCGGACATCGTCTCCATCCATGAGGACACCGACGGCGACGGCAAGTATGACAAGCACTCGGTGTTTCAGGACGGCCTGAACATGGCGAACGCAGCCGTGCGAGGTCGTGGTGGCGTCTGGGTGATGCACACGCCGTATCTGCTTTTCTATCCGGACAAGAATTTCGATGACATCCCGGATGGCCCGCCGGTGGTGCACTTGCAGGGTTTCGGCTTGGAAGACACGCACTCGGTGGCGAACGGGCTGGTGTGGGGACCGGATGGCTGGCTCTACGGCGGCCAAGGCAGCACGACCTCCAGCCGCGTGACACGTCCGGGACTCGATCCGAAGGACAAGGAAGGCGTTTATTTCGAGGGTTGCATGGTGTGGCGTTATCACCCGGAGACACGCGAGTATGAGATCTTCGCGGAAGGTTCGGGCAATACGTTCGGCCTCGATCTGGATGCGCAGGGTCGCCTCTACTCCGGGCACAATGGCGGCAACACGCGCGGCTGGCATTATGTGCAGGGCGGTTTCTATCTGGTGCAAGGGGTGGATCCGGGCAAGTTCGGTCCGCCGCGCAATCCCTATGCCTTCGGTGATTTGCCGATGATGAAGACGCTCACCACGGTGGTGCGCTTCTCCCACTTTGGTGCGTATGTGGCGGGAACGGCGATGCCGGAGAAATATCAGGGCCATCTCTTTGCCCTGGACCCGTTGCACAATGTGGTGATCGATGTGGAGCGGAAGGTGTTGGGGGCGACGTTTGAGACGTCGGATGTCGGTCCCGCGATGTCCAGTGAGGATGTGGATTTCCGGCCGTTATTCATCGTGAATGCGCCAGATGGTTCGCTGCTGGTGAGCGATATGTATGAGTATTACATCGCGCACGGGCAGCATTACCAAAGCCAGATCGACCCCAGCACAGGGCGCATTTACCGTCTGCGCGGCAAGGATTCCCCGCTCGAGAAGGACAACAACCTCATCAGGAAGCCGACCCCGCAACTGGTCGCGCTGTTGAGTCATCCAAACCAGTGGCATCGCCAGACGGCAGTGCGTGTACTGGCTGAGCGCAAGGACACGCTGGCCGTGCCGTTGCTGAAGCAGGTGGCAGCCCGGAACCCCAATCTCGGCGCGATGGGCGCTTTGTGGACCTTGGAACAACTGGGTGCTTTGGATGAGGCGACAACGCTAGCCGCTTTCAAGCATCCTTACGCGCCGACACGCATGTGGGCGGTGCGTTTCCTCGGTGATAAGTTTGGCATCAACCGCGGTCTCGGAGCACCGGGCATCGGCGGAGCAAAGCCAGCTAAGGAAGTACCGTCGAGCCTGATGACGGCCTTGCTCGAACTGGCAAAACGCGAGACGGATGCGGAGGTGCGTTCGCAGATCGCGTCCTCAGCCCGGCGCTTGAACACGCCGCAAGCACTTGCCCTCGTGGATGCCCTCTCCACACATGCGGAGGATGTGACCGATTCTTTCAACCCGCTGCTGAACTGGTGGGTGCTGGAGGCACATCTGGGTGTGGACCGAGCGGCGGTGATCAATTTCTTCAAGTCACCGGCCCTGTGGGATCGTCCGTTGGTGCAGGAGCATCTGTTGCCACGCATCATGCGGCGCTTCGCACTGGAAGGCCGGCGCGTGGACCTGGTCACTTGCGCGGAGTTGCTGCGCATGGCCCCGACACCCGCGCACACGAAGTATCTGATGAAAGGCTTCGAGGAAGCTTTCCGGGGGCGCTCGATGGTGGGTTTGCCGGATGAGTTATTGCAAGCACTGGCAGCCAGCGGCCAGGCCCCGCTCATCATGCGTGTGCGCCAAGGTGATGCCGCTGCCGTCCAGGAAGCGCTCACCACCGTGCAGAATCCCAAGGCGAAGATCGAAGACCGCCTGCTCTATGCGCGGACTTTTGGTGAAGTGAAGCAGGAAACGGCGGTGCCCGTGCTGCTCGGCATCGCCGAAGGGAAAGACCTGATCGCCTTGCGCAAAGCCGCGCTGGTCTCATTGATGAGTTACGATCAGGACGAGATCGGCGCGAAAGCGTTGGCGCTGCTGCCAAAGACAACGAACGAAGTCCATACCGCCACACTCGCCCTGCTGGCGAGCCGCGCGAAGTGGAGCTTGGGCCTGTTGCAAGCGGTGCAATCCGGCCAAGTGGCCGCGAACAGCGTCCCGGCGGATATGGTAGACCGCATCCGCGGGCATAAGGACACAGCCGTCAAGGAACTGGTGGCGAAAGTGTTCCCACCCGTGGTGGCAGAGGAGGGTGTCGATTGGAAACTGAAAATCGCCGAGGTGGAGAAGAAATTGAAGCAAGGCACGGGCAATCCCTACACCGGCGAGGTCATCTATATGGAACGTTGCGCGGGTTGCCACAAGCTGTTCTTCAAGGGCGGCAAGGTGGGCCCGGAGTTGACGAATTATCAGCGCGACAATCTCAACACGATGCTCATCAGCATCATCAATCCGAACGCTGAGATCCGTGAGGGCTACCAGTATTATCTGGTGGAGACCAAGGATGGCCGCAGCCTGAGCGGCTTCCTGGTGGATCGGGATACGCAGGTGGTCGTGCTGCGCGGCCTGGAGGGTGAGGACATCACCTTGCGCGTGAGCGAAGTGAAAGAAATGCAGGCGATGGGCCGCAGCCTGATGCCGGAGGGATTGATCGATGACCTGACAGAGAAGCAGCTTCGCGATTTCTTCGCCTATATGCGGATATCGCAGCCGATCACCCGATGAGGGCTGGCTTGCGTTCGGCCCGTGGGGCCGTCTAGGCTGCGGACGTCGATGCGTTTGCTTGATCGCTACCTCCTGCGTGAGTTGTCTGTGCCGCTCAGTTATTGCCTGAGCGCGTTTCTGGCTTTCTGGGTCTCGTTCGACCTGATCAGCAATCTTTCTGATTACCGCGAAGCGGGCTTGGGCGGGAGCGAATTGCTGCTCTATTACGCGTATCGCATGCCGGACCTGCTGCTGATCATCGCCCCTGTGGGGTTGCTGTTGGGCATGCTTTACACGCTGACGAATCTGGCCCGTCACAGTGAACTGGTGGCGATGCGGGCGGCGGGCATCAGCCTGATGCGCCTGAGTGTGCCGTATTTTCTGGTGGGTATCCTCTTCAGTGTAGGCTTGTTCGCCTTGAACGATCTGGTGTTCTCCGATGGCAACGAGAAGGCGGAGAAAATGCTGCATGACGATGAAGACCAGAACAACAAGTGGCTGAAAAACTATAACTTCCGCAATTCCCGCGATGGACGCACCTGGAACTTCGGCCTGTATCAACTGGAGACGGGCGAGTTCCGCAATGCGCAGGTCACTTGGGATCTGCCTGATGGCACGCGTCAGGTGATCATCGGCCAGAGTGGCGCCTATGATGACAAGACTTGGGTGTTCACCAATGCCGCCCAGATCGTCTTCATGACGCCCGATACCACCCCGGAGCATATCCCGGTGACCAACCGGCTCGAGATGCCGCTCTTCAGCGAGACCCCCAAGAGCATCCGTAATGAAGTGAAGATCAACAGCCTGAATTCCATCACCGCTTCCAAACGGGTGTTCCTCTCCTTGGGTGAGATCACCGGCTACTTGCAGATGCACAATCTGGACATAAGTCCGGAGCGGCGGGCGCTCTTGCTGACCCAATACCATGGTCGGCTGGCGGCTCCTTGGACCTGCCTCGTGGTGGTGCTCATCGCCCTGCCCTTTGGTGCAGTGACCGGTCGCCGGAATGTCTTTGTGGGGGTGGCCAGCAGTATCGTTATCTTCTTCGCCTTCTATGTGATACAACGGTTTGGCCTGGCCTTGGGCACCAGTGGGCGCATCCCGGCATTCATCGCCGCGTGGGCACCCAATGCCATTTTCGCCATCCTCGGCATGGTGTTGACCTGGCGGCAGCGGTGAACGGCTTTTTGAGGCCGTTTTCCGGGGCACATCACGATTGACACCTCAAGACTTGGAATTAATATCTGACTCCTAATGGCGTGTTCGTCTATCGGTTAGGACACGGCCCTCTCAAGGCTGAAAGACGGGTTCGATTCCCGTACGCGCTACCAACCCATTAGCCGGCTCCCGAGCCCAAAATTCAGACCTCAACTGGCAGCGAACACGCACTTGGTGTATGCTGGGCTTGAGTTTTGACCTTTGAACTCGGAAAATTTTAGCATGCGTCACTTTCAGATCATCTTTAATCCGACCAGCGCAGCGGAACTGGCGAAGATGCCGAAGGAATTGCAACTCGAGATCCTCGGGGAATTCCGCGGCCTGCCGCAGGAATGCATCAGCACGGAGCTGGAAACGTTCGGCAAACTGGAGCGCGATGGCAAGATCATGCACCGCTTCCGCCTGGGTGATTACCGGGTGTACTTTGAGCGGCACGATCTCGGCGTGGTGGTCCACCGAATCTTGAGCAAGAATTCGCTGAAGGATTTCCTGTTCCGTTCCAAGCTGCCCACGGGCGAAGACGAGGCGTTGCAGGACAATCCGAAGTTCTGGGAACTCATCGAAGCGGCACGGAAGACGGCCTGATCGTTTTCTTTATATTTTCCAAGCAAAAAGGCATCCATTCGGATGCCCTTTCTGTTTTTAGAAAATCGGTCGGCTGACGCTAATCCTTCAACTCTACGTTCCAGTAAGCCACGTCGAGGAAGTGCTTCCAGTCATCGTGACAACGGGCACTGAAGTTGAACTGCACAAAAGGCCGCCACTTGGGCTTGGCCGGCTTGCGCACCAGCTTGATGCCGGCTTCCGCTGGAGTACGATTCGCCTTGCGCGTATTGCACGGGATGCAGGAGCACACGATGTTCTCCCAAGTCGTCGGGCCGCCCCGGTCACGCGGAATGACGTGATCCAGATTCAAATCCCTTCTGTCCATCTGCTTGTTGCAGTACTGGCAGGTATTGTGGTCGCGCTCGAAGATGTTATGCCGGGTGAACTTCACTTCCTGCTTCGGCAGGCGGTCGAACACCAGCAGCATGATGACCCGCGGCACGCGGATGCGGAAGGAGATGGTGTGGACGCTTTCCTCGTGCGGCTCACGGTCGGAGAAATCCCGCCATTCTGGAAAACTGTAGGTCTGAAACGCGCCATCCTGATCGCCGAGAACGACCTGCGCCTGGCCTTGAAAAAGGAGAGCAAGAGCCCGGCGCGCGCTGCAGACATTCACTGCCTGCCACAGGCGGTTCAGCACCAATACTTGCTGGTCTAGGTATGAACTCATAGGAACTCACTACCCGAATTGACGGCGCGGAACGTAGCATAACGCCAAAATGAAAGTCAACGGCTGTCACGCAATCGTTACCGTTATTGCGCCTTAACAGGTTACGCCCTGACAGCAACCGCCTTGCGAAGAAAAATTATCCCCTGAAACCCGGTCGCACCCTACTTTTTCAAGACCGACTCCAGCACTTTCCAGACGTTCCCAGCCACCACTTCATGGCCTTCGACGGAGGGATGGATACCGTCCGGCAGGTTCATGTCCGGAATGCCTCCTACTCCTTCCAACAGGAAAGGGATGAGGGCGGCATTGTTCGCTTTGGCGAGGGCGGGATACATCTCGGCAAAGGCTTTGGTATATTCCTCGCCCATGTTCGGCGGCATCTGCATCCCGGCGAGGACGATCTTGATCTGGGGATATTTCCGTTTCGCCTTGTCGATGATGCCTTGCAGGTTCTGCTTGGTGGTCGCCGGGTTCACCCCGCGTAAGCCGTCATTGCCGCCGAGTTCCAGGATGAGCACGTCCACCGGCTGCTTCAGCATCCAATCGATCCGGCGCAGACCTCCCGAGCTGGTATCCCCGCTCACGCCGCCATTGACCATGCGATAAGGCAGTTTCGCGGCGTCGATCTTCTTTTGCAGCAAGGAGGGAAAAGCTTCCTCCCGTTTCACCCCATAGCCGGCGGCGATGCTGTCACCGAGCACCAGCACCGTTTTTTGCGCCGGTTTGTCCGCCGCCAATGAATCGCCACCGAACATGAACAGAAAAGCCAGCAGCAGGGTCCAAGCCCCGGCGCGTATGGGATATGTGCGTGCCATTGACCGTAACGAACACGACGTTGGCCCCGGTGTCAACGCACGTTGACGTTTGACCCGCGGCCAAACTCATGGAATGAACAGGCAGCTCATGTCAGCCATATTGGAAACCAAACAGCTCGCGAAGGAATTTCACGGTGGGGGCCACACCCTCACGGTACTGCAAGACCTCACCTTCAGTTTGGCCGCCGGGGCCACCTGCGCCATCGTCGGGCCTTCCGGCAGCGGCAAGACCACACTGCTGGGCCTTTGTGCCGGACTAGATCAGCCGACGCGTGGCAGTGTCCATCTGGCTGGACACGACTTGGGCAAGCTCTCAGAAGATGAGCGCGCCCGGGTGCGGCGTGATCATGTCGGGTTTGTGTTCCAGAGTTTTCAACTCATCCCCACGCTTACCGCCTTGGAGAATGTGATGGTGCCCAAGGAACTCGCCGGTGAAAGCCAGGTGCATGGGCTCGCGGTAGAATTGCTCACCAAGGTGGGCTTGAAGGATCGCCTGCATCACTATCCCACCCAGCTTTCCGGCGGCGAACAGCAACGCGTCGCCCTCGCCCGCGCTTTCATCAACCGCCCACAGATCCTTTTTGCCGATGAACCCACCGGCAATCTCGATGGCGAGACCAGTGACCGCATCGTCTCCATGCTGTTCGAACTGAATGAGGCCGCCGGGACCGCGCTCGTGCTGGTGACGCACAATCTGGAGCTGGCCCAGCGCGCCCAAACTACCATCCGCCTGCGCAATGGACGGAGGGTGGAGGAATGACCGCGGAGAAGAAGCGTCCGGCTCCACCGCCGTGGCGTGATCCCTTTGTCTGGCGCATGGCGTGGCGGGACAGCCGCAGCAGCCGCGGCCGTCTCATGTTCTTCGCGCTGGCGATGCTCGTGGGTGTGGCCGCCATTGCTGGCGTCACGGCTTTTGGTGATAACTTGCGTCAGGCGGTCATCGATCAATCCCGCTCTTTGCTCGGTGCCGATCTGGTCATCACCAGCCGCCGTCCGTTCACGGATCAGCAGGTAAAGATCTTCCAATCTTTCAAAGGCGAGATGAGCGAGGGGGCGAACCTCTCGGCGATGATCTATTTTTCCAAGAGCAACGACGGGCGGCTCATCCAGTTGCGGGCCGTGCCGGATGTTTTCCCCTATTACGGGGATTTCACCACCGAACCGCCCACCGCCAAGGACACGTTCCGTCGTGGCGGCGTGCTGGTGGAGGAAAGTCTGCTCGCCCAATACGATGCCAAGGTCGGTGACACGGTGAAGCTGGGAAATTGGACCGGCGTGATCGCGGGCAAATTGCAGAAAGTTCCCGGTGAGACCATCGCCTTCGGCACCATCGCGCCAAGGGTTTACATCTCCGTGGAAGATTTGAAGGAGACCAGGCTCTTGCGCCCCGAGAGCCTCGCACGCTTCCGGGTCAGCTTCCGTTTCCCGGACACCGTGAACGTTGATGACCTCATGGAGCAGGTGAAGCCGGAGCTGGCCGCCATGCGCCTCAATGTCGAGACGGTTCAGGAACGGCGCGAGGAACTGGGTCAGCGGATGACCAATCTCTACAATTTCCTCAACCTCGCCGGCTTCATCGCCCTGTTGCTCGGCGGCATCGCCGTGGGCACTGCGTTGCAATTGCACATCCGGCAGAAGCTCGCCACCGTGGCCACGCTGCGCTGTCTCGGCGTAGAAGCCAATCGCACCATGGCGGTCTATCTGGTGCAGGCCATGGTCATCGGCACGGTCTGTGCCTTTGGCGGGGCACTGGCCGGAGTGCTGGTGCAGCGTGCCCTGCCCGATGTCATGCGCGATTTCCTGCCGTTCGCCGTGGAGTTCAGTTTCTCCTGGCGGGCACTGCTTCAGGCGGCGTTATTTGGCTTGGCCTTCTGCGGACTTTTTGCCCTGCTGCCACTATTGCCGGTAAGGGATATCCCGCCCTTGGCTGCTTTGCGGCGCAACTGGGAAGATACGCCCAAGCGGTTGACCAAAGCTCAATTCATTGTGGTCTTGCTGCTCGGTGCCGGGATCATCGCCTTCAGCGTCTCGCAAAGTCACGATTGGCGCGTGGGCTTGGGCATGGCCGGTGGACTCTCCGTGGCCATCGGTTTGCTGGCCTTGGTCGCGCAAGGGCTGCGTCAATCCGCGCGCAAGCTGGCCCGGATCAGTCTGCCCTTTGTCTGGCGGCAGGGATTGGCGAGCTTGCACCGGCCCAATAATCGCACGCTCATCTTGCTGCTCTCGCTCGGCTTGGGCGCGTTTCTCCTGCTGACCTTACGCCTCACCGAGCATTCCCTCCTCCACGGTCTGCTGCCGCAGAACGAGACGAACCGTCCGAATGCCATCCTCTTTGACATCCAATCCGACCAACGGGCGGGTGTGCAGGAGATATTGGAGAAACAGGGGCTCAAGGTGATGCAACAGGTTCCTGTGGTGAACATGCGCCTGCAAAATCTCAAAGGCACCGCCGTGGATGACATCTTGAAGGATGAGGACTCCGAAATCCCACGCTGGACCCTGCGCCGTGAGTACCGCTCCACCTTCCGCAATACCTTGGGTGACAGCGAAGAGCTTCTCGAAGGCGTTTGGCCACCGGCGGAATTCAATGCGACCGGAACCATCCCGGTCTCTCTGGAAGAAGGCATCGCCAAGGACCTGCAAGTGAAGCTGGGTGATGAACTCATCTTTGATGTGCAAGGCGTCCCCATGACCACCAAGATAGTGGCGCTGCGCAAAGTGGACTGGCGCCGGCTGGAACCCAACTTCTTCGTCGTGTTCCCCAATGGCGTGCTGGAAGACGCTCCCGGCTTCTATATCACCGCCACCTTCGTCGCCACGCCACAGATCTCGGCGCAGATGCAGCGGACGGTGCTTCAGAAATACGCCAATGTCTCGATCATCGATCTCACCTTGGTCCTGCAGACCTTGGATGACATCTTCACGAAGGTCTCCTCGGTCATCCGCTTCATGTCGCTCTTCACCGTAGCGACGGGCATCATCGTGCTAGCCGGCACTTTACTCGCGGCACGGTTCCAAAGAGTGAGGGAAAGCGTATTACTGCGCACCTTGGGAGCCTCACGGCAACAAGTGCAGCAGATCCAGTTCGTGGAATACCTCTGCTTGGGTGGACTGGCCGCACTGGCTGCCTGCTTCTTGGCCTTGGCCGCCAATGCCGCCCTTGCCTTCTGGGTCTTCAAGATGACCTGGGTGGTGGATTGGCTCTCCGTGGCGCTCACCTTGGTGGCCTTGCCCTCGCTGACCATCATCATCGGCTGGCTGACCAATCGGGGAGTCGCCAATCATCCGCCGTTGGAGATCTTGCGGGCGGAGGCGTGATGCCTAGGACCGCTGTGTGCGTTAAGCACCAGTCGCAGCGGGTGCGAGATTGAATTGACCATCCGAAGTATTTTAAGCCGCTTTTCTAGTGTCTCGCGCTGCGGCTGGTCTGGCGACACAGCCGCGGTCCACAAAGACGCCTCGTAATGGGTCTGAGGCTGATGCTCCAACCCTCACCCAAATAGATCCAACTGCGGTGGCGGTTCAAGCTGCTTCAACTTCTCGCGGTCGTGATTCTTGCGCGTGACGCGGCGGACATTGCCTTCGGGAGTCAGTTCGGAATCCTCGAGGTTCACGAGGATCTGCTTGGCGCGCTCGATGACTTCCTTGGGCACACCGGCCAGTCGTGCCACTTGGATGCCATAGCTCTTGTCCGTGCCTCCCTCTACGATCTTCCGCAGGAAGATGATCTGTTCGTTCCACTCCCGCACGGCCACATTGTAGTTCTTCACGCGCGGCAAACGACCAGCCAGCTCCGTCAGCTCATGGTAATGCGTGGCGAAGAGCGTCTTGGCCCCGGCCTGATTATGCAGATGCTCCACAATAGACCACGCAAGGCTCAATCCATCGAACGTGCTCGTGCCCCGACCGATCTCATCCAGGATGATGAGGCTGCGGGAGGTGGCGTTGTTCAGGATGTTTGCGGTCTCGCTCATCTCCACCATGAAGGTGGATTGCCCGCGCGCGATGTCATCACTGGCGCCGATGCGCGTGAAGATGCGATCCACCAGATCGATCCGTGCCGAAGCCGCCGGAATGGAAGCACCCGTGTGCGCCATGAG
>CAZRGY010000078.1:0-11560 GCA_964599715.1 uncultured Verrucomicrobiota bacterium
TGATCCCATGCCGCAGACAATCCGTCCGGATGATGTGACGGTGGCCGAGATGCTAAAGGAGGCGGGCTATACGACGGCATTGATCGGCAAATGGGGATTGGGGGAGGAGAATTCCGTGGGCCACCCGAACAAGCAGGGCTTTGATCATTTCTTCGGCTACCTAAACCAGCATCATGCGCATAACTATTATCCGGAGTTTCTGTTGCGAAATGAATCCCGTGTCTATCTCCAGAACATCGTGCCGGGTGAAGGGGATTACGGTCAGGGCTGGGCGACGGTGCGTAAGGAATACAGTCACGACTTGATGATGACCGAGGCGCTGGAATGGGTGGAGAAGAGCAAGGGGCAGCCGTTCTTCCTCTATCTGGCCATCACCCTGCCGCATGCCAACAATGAAGGCACGCGCGGCACGGGCAACGGTCAGGAGATACCGGACTATGGTATCTACGAACAGATGGACTGGAAACCGCAGGACAAAGGCCAGGCGGCGATGGTCACGCGCATCGATACGGATGTCGGGCGGTTGATGGAGAAGCTGCGCAAGTTGGGCATAGACAGGAAAACACTCGTCATCTTCACCTCGGACAACGGTCATCACAAAGAGGGTGGCAATGATCCAGAGTTCTTTGATGCGAACGGTCCTTTGCGCGGGATGAAGCGTGATCTTTACGAGGGCGGCATCCGGGTGCCGTTCATCGCGCGGTGGCCGGGCAAAATCAAGCGGGGCGCGACGAGCGATCACATCGGCTACTTTGGCGACCTGATGGCTACGGCGGCGGAGTTGTCCGGCGGCAAGTCTCCGACCGGACTGGATAGCATCAGCTTCGTCCCTACCTTGCTGGGCAAGGAAAAGGAACAGGCACAGCATGAGTATCTGTATTGGGAATTCTATGAACAGGGCGGCAAGACGGCGGTGCGGGCGGGCAACTGGAAGGCGGTCCGGCTGGGTTTTGGCGACAGCGTGCCGGTGGAATTGTATGACCTGAGCAAAGACCTGGCGGAAGAGAACAATGTGGCGGGCCAGTACCCAGAAGTGGTGGCAAAAATGAAGGGTTATCTGACCCAAGCGCACGTGACTTCCCCCGACTGGAAAGTTCCGGTGAAACAGGCCGGAGGAAACGCGTCGGGCAAGAAGAAAGCCAAACAGTAATAAGGTAATTATGCCATCCAAGCAGCCAGTGCAGACTCGCCGTCGTTTCCTCCAGACCGCAGCAGCATACGCCACCGGATTTGCGGGGTTGCAGCTGTTTGCGACAGGGTGCCGCACGGCCCCCCGGTCATCAGCCAAAAAAACGGGCTACGGAGCTTTGGTGCCGGACCCGGACAAGATCCTCGATCTGCCTGCGGGATTCAAATATTCCATCGTCTCGCGCGCAGGTGATGTGATGACGGATGGATTGCGGGTGCCTTCCGTCCCGGATGGCATGGCGACATTTGCGGGACCGAACGGGCTGACCATCTTGATCCGTAATCATGAAGTAGGCTCGACCGCAGGCGGAGCTGCTGGTGCCTTCGGCAAGGATTTTGAACTCCGCAGCAAACTGGCGAAAGACCGTTTCTACGACGCCGGTCGTGGTGACAAACCATGCCAGGGCGGTACCAGTACGGTGGTTTTCAATACACGCACGCAGGCCGTTGTGCGGCAGTACCTGAGCTTGGCCGGGACGATTCGCAATTGCGCGGGCGGACCGACGCCATGGAATTCTTGGATCACGTGCGAGGAGTCGGTGGAACTGGCCGGCCAGCAGCAACTGGACAAGAATCATGGGTTCAATTTTGAAGTGCCTGCTTCCGCGACACCCATGTTGGCGGACCCGGTACCCTTGAAGGCGATGGGGCGGTTTAATCACGAGGCGGTCGCGGTGGATCCGAAATCTGGCATTGTCTATGAAACGGAGGACCGCCCGGACAGCCTGATCTACCGGTTCATCCCAAACGAAGCTGGAAAACTCGCCAAGGGAGGACAGTTGCAGGCGTTGATATTTGAAGAGCAGAAGGGCATCGATACGCGCAACTGGAAGGAAACGATCGTGCCTGCGGGTAAACGCTTCGCCGTTCGCTGGGTGGACATGGAGAATGTGGATGGCCGGGCGGATGATCTTCGCTATCGCGGTTACAATGATGGAGCCGCCCGCTTCGCGCGTGGGGAGGGCATGTGGTATGGGAACGGAGAGATCTATTTCGCCTGCACCAGCGGTGGCAAGAATCAGAAAGGCCAGATCTGGCGCTACAGACCGAGTCCGTACGAGGGCAACAAACGGGAGAAGGAAGCCCCGGGTGAGGTCGAGTTGTTCATCGAACCAAACGATGATGCCTTAGTGGATAATGCGGATAATCTGACGGTGTCGCCGTGGGGCGATCTGGTGATCTGCGAGGATGGGAAAGGGGACCAGTTCCTCGTAGGTGTGACACCGCAGGGCGAAATCTACAAGCTGGGGCACAATCCCTACTCGACCTCGGAATTCGCTGGCGTGACCTTCTCGCCGGATGGTTCAACGCTCTTCGTGAACATCCAAAAAGCCGGACTGACCTTGGCCATCACTGGGCCGTGGAAGAAGCAGCGGGCTTGAGTGCAGTCACCCCTGGCTTGGCCGGCTTTTGACCGGAATACCTCTCGACGTAACGCAGGATGCAGTTGATCGCGCGTTCATTGCCGAAGAAGTCCTTTCCTTTTAGATTGTTCCGGTACGTATCCAGCTTCCGCACAAAAGATGAAAGCCTTGCCGGTATCTCCTGCGGATTAGTGCACATCATGCCGTAGCCAAGCTGTTCCAGATAATATCCATTGATCCATTGCTCGAACTGTCCGTTCACGGGCACGGAGAAAACGGGCTTGTTCAGGAAGAGGGATTCGCTCATCAAAGTATAGCCGCCATTCGTAAAGACCCAATCCGCCTTCGCGACATCTTCGATGAACCCTTCATTCTTACGCGGAAAATAGGTGAGATTGGCATCTGTGCCAGTCTGGTCGAACGCGTAGATGTGGAAACGGTAGGGGAGAGTTTTTAGTAATTCCGGCAGGCGGGTGAAGGAAGTGCTGGTCTGATAGACGACCACATGACCGGTTTTCTCCGGCTTCAATCTCATGACCTCATCGCGCAGGATGGGCGGAAGAAAATGGACGTTGGCCGGATGTGGTTCGTCCGGTTGATAGAAGGAGGTGACGAGATTGGCATGCTCCCCGACATGCGTCTGGCGGATAACAAAGGCGCAACTGAGTTGCTCGATCCATTTCGCCATGGGCACACGCGGATTCATGTGCGGGATGACGTGTTGATGGTCGATACTGATCCAAGGGAGCTTCATCTGCTTCGCAGCCAGTGGCAGAAATGGTTCGAAGTCAACGACCGCGAGATCCGGACGAAACTCTTTCAGGCGGGTGACAAGGCGGGAGACGATTTTCTTTTTATCACGCATGACCGGCCAGTTGCCGCGCAAGGTGGCGAGGGGTTGGACTTGGTTGTTTTTATAAACGATCAGCAGCCCGGGAATCTCTTCGACGTTTTCTGTCTTGGGATGCAGCACCTCAAAGGCCTTGCGGGCCGCCAGCACGAGCACTTCGTGACCTTGGCGCCGTAGTGCACGGACCATGGTAAGTGTGCGGGAGGAGTGACCCTGACCTTCGCCACAGCAGGAATAGACGATGCGTGCCATGGGACTCGTTTATAGCGGCTTGTCCCCAAAAGCGCCCGTTACGTTTTGGTGACGCCCGCACGGGGGCGGCTTAGAGGTAAAGTTTCCTTGGAAATCCGTCGTGATTTCGCTATCTCATTGAGCATGTTCCCCAAGATGCTTTCTGGCGCCACCCGTATGCTTTCGCTCGGACTTATCTGCGGTTTGAGTCTAATTGCCGCGTTATATCCGAACCAAGTCGAGGCGGCTCGCAAACCCAATGTGATTGTCATCTTCACTGATGATCAGGGGAGCATCGATGTGGGTGCCTACGGGGTCAAAGATCTCCGGACACCCGCCTTGGATGCGCTGGCAGCCAAGGGCGTGCGCTTCACCCAGTTCTACGCAGCGGCACCGGTGTGCTCGCCTTCACGGGCGGGGCTGATGACCGGGCGTTATCCTTTGCGCGCGGGACTGGCCGGAAATGCTTCTTCGCAAAAAGGTGGCGAGGGCATGCCGGCGGAACAGGTGACGATGGCGGAGATGTTCAAGGCGGCCGGGTATGCCACGGCACACATCGGCAAATGGCATCTGGGTTATCAACCGGAGACCATGCCGAACGGTCAGGGGTTTGATCATTCTTTCGGGCACATGGGCGGGTGCATCGACAACTTCTCGCATTTTTTCTACTGGCAAGGACCGAACCGGCACGATCTGTATCTGAATGGCAAGGAAGTACAGATGCCCGGACACTTCTTCCCTGACCTCATGGTGGCCGAAGCCGGCAAATTCATGGAGAAGCAAAAGGATAAACCGTTTTTCATCTACTTCGCGATGAACATGCCGCACTACCCGTATCAGGGAGACCCGAAGTGGCTGGAGGTTTACAAGGATCTTCCCTCGCCGCGAAATCTGTACTGTGCGTTCGTCTCGACCCTCGATGAACGCATCGGGCGCTTGCTGGAAATGGTGAAATCGCTGGGCTTGGAGGAGGACACTATCGTCGTCTTTCAATCAGACCACGGACACTCCACCGAAGAACGGGCGTTCTTTGGCGGTGGCAATGCGGGGCCGTATCGCGGGGCCAAATTCAGCATGCTTGAAGGTGGATTGCGGGTGCCGGCCATGATCTCGTGGCCCGGCAAGCTGCCGCAGGGCGGGGTGCGGGACCAGCTTGCCCATAGCTGTGACTGGCTGCCGACACTTGCGGAGTTGAGTGGGGTGAAGCTGGTGAACCCAGACATTGATGGCAAGAGCCTGATGCCGGTCCTCAAATCAGACAAGGCTTCAACGCCGCATGACATCGTGCATTGGCAGACGGGCAAGGGGAAGAACGCCCAATGGGCGGTACGCCAAGGCCCATGGAAACTGATGGGTAATGTGCGAGACACGGCGGGCGAGGCGTTGAGTCAGGCGGACAAGAAACTGTTTCTGGCTAATCTAGAGCGCGACGTTTCCGAAAAGAACAACTTGGCGGCGGAGAATCCAGAGGTGGTCGCCCGCTTACAGAAGATCAGAGATGAATGGGCGGCCAAGAATGATTCCAAATAAGTCATTATGAAGAAAACGCTTTCAAGTTGGATCGTTTGTTTCTGGCTGTGTGCTTTGGTGCTGGTGGCTCACGCCAAAGACAAGCCGAACATTATCATCATTCTGGCCGATGACTTGGGCTATGGGGACATCAGCTGCTTCAACCCCGAGCTGCCTTACAAGACTCCAAATCTGGACCGGATGGCGGCAGAAGGTGTGCGTCTGACGCAGTTCAATACCCCGGCACCTTTCTGCGCACCGACGCGGGCTTCCTTGCTCACGGGAAGGTATCCGTTCCGCTGTGGCATGACCGCAAATCCGGCCCCCGATGGCGGTCCGGCGGCGGACAAGGTCGCCTTGCCTCCGAGCGAAGTGACGTTGGCGAATCTCCTGAAGAAAGAGGGCTACGCCACGAGCTGCATCGGCAAGTGGCATTTGGGGCATTACCCGGAATCCCTGCCGACGCAGCGGGGCTTTGATGAGTATTTCGGCATCCCTTACAGCAATGATATGCGACCGGTGCAGTTGCTGGAAGGGGTTAAGCGGGCGGAGTATCCAGTGGTGCAGGCGGACCTGACCCGGCGTTATACCGAGCGCGCCAAGGAGTTCATCGCGAAGAACCAGAAGAAGCCGTTCTTTCTCTATCTGCCGCATGCCATGCCACACAAGCCACTGGCGGCTTCCGAGGAGTTTTACAAGAAGAGCGGCAAGGGACTGTATGCGGAAGTCGTGATGGAACTGGATCATCAGGTCGGTGAATTGCTGGCGTTTGTGAAAGCGAAGGGTTTGGAGGATAACACGCTGGTTTTCTTCACGAGTGACAACGGGCCTTGGTACGGCGGCACTACGGCGGGTTTGCGGGGGATGAAGGGGAGTTCATGGGAAGGTGGTTATCGCGTGCCGTTCATCGCCCGTTGGCCGGGCAAACTACCGGCTGGCAAGCAGAGCGCGCAGCCGACGGTGATGATGGATATCTTTGCCACAGTTTTGAAAGTGACTGGCGTTTCTGCACCCAACGGATTGGTGATTGATGGGAAAGATTTGTGGCCCTTGCTTACGGGTGCGGATAAAGGGCCGCATGATTACGTCTTCGGCCATCAAGGGGCACGGCTGGCGACTATCCGTGATGCCCGTTGGAAACTACACGTGCTGAAGGCGAACGACCGGCGTGAACGGCTGGAATCGGACGGTCGCTGGATCGATCCGCGCGGACCAGATGGGGTGACGATCATCGCACCGTATGAACAGGCGCAGCCGGTTGAATATCCCGGTTTGCGAACCGGCGATGAAGCGGTGCCGATGATGTTGTTCGATCTGCAGAAAGATCCGGGTGAACAGAAGAATGTGGCGGCGCAGCATTCAGATGTTGTGACGCGTTTGAAAGCGGCTTACGACGAAATGAACAAGGCTGTGCCAGCAGAACCGGCACAGCCTAAGAAGGGTGGTAAGAAAAAATAGCTTACTGCTTTTTCTTCTTCGCGGCGGGAACTGGTGTCGCCTTCTTGTAGATGGTCACATCTCCATTGTTTGCCTGTGGCTGGCCGGGTGTGCTACGGCCTTCGGCCACATATTTCTCGAGCAGCTTGGTGAGCTTCGCGACGACCTCAGGGTGATCCGCTTGCACGTTGTTCTGCTCGCCGATGTCACTCGTGAGATTGTAGAGCTGAATGGGAGGCAGACCGGTGGTGTCGTTGCGTCCCGGGCGCGGTGCACTCCAGCCGCCGGAATCCGGCGTGAGGCAGAGCTTCCACTCGCCTTGGCGGATGGCGAAAGCGCCGTTGATGGAGTGGTGCACGGTGGCTTCGCGGAGGGCGTTCTTCGTTTTACCAGTCAGAGCAGGAAGGAGGCTGACGCTATCCTCAGCGGCGGTTGCGGGCAGCTTTTGGCCAAGTATCTCCGCCGCGGTGGCGAAGAGATCGGTGAGGCATACGGTGTGATCATAGGTGCTGCCTGCCTTCACTTTCGCGGGCCAGCGGACGATGAAGGGGATGTGATGTCCGCCTTCGAAGATGTCCGCCTTGTGGCCACGGAAGACATGACTGGGGTTGTGGCCCTTGGCAAGCAAATCGGGGAAGTCCGCCTGATTGGAGCACCCGTTGTCGCTGGTGAAGATGAGGAGAGTGTTTTCTGTCAGACCGTTTTTTTCCAGAGCTTCCATCACCTGACCTAATGCCCAGTCGTTTTGCAGGACGAAATCAGCGTAGTGACCCAGGCCGCTTTTCCCCTGCCATTCCTTCGTAGGAAGAATAGGGGTGTGAGGGGAAGCGAGGGGAAGGTAGAGGAAGAATGGGGTGCCGTCTTTCGCGGCCTTGGCCTGTTGGGTGATGTAGCTGCTGGCTTTCCGGGCCAAGTCAGGCAGAACGTTCATGGCATCGAAGCCCGGGGCAGTGGGGCCTTTGCGGGTGTTGCCACCTTCCTTGCCCAAGTACATGGCGAACTGCCGGTCCTCGGTGGGATTGGCGGTCACTTTGTTGTTCTCGATGTAGGCGTAGGGAACCATGTCGAGCGAAGCACTGATGCCGAAGTAATAATCGAAGCCGACGCTGTTCGGGCCGTTCTTGATGGGCTGGGTGTAATCCACGTTCCAAACTTGGTCAGGTCTTTCGATGGCGAGTTCGGTGACGGCTTTATCAGTCTTCTTGACCCAATCCATGCCGAGGTGCCATTTGCCGATGCAGGCGGTGGTATAGCCTTGGGATTTTAGGAAGGAGGCGACGGTTTCGCGACCGGGTTCGATGAGGCGCGGGCTTAGGCCACCCAGAACGCCGTTTTTGAGCTTGGAGCGCCAAGCGTAACGGCCAGTGATGATGCCATAGCGCGTGGGGGTGCAGACAGCCGAGCCGGAATGGGCATCGGTGAAGATCATGCCTTCGCGCGCAAGGCGGTCGGCGTGCGGGGTCTTGATCTTGCTCTGCGGATTCAGGCAGGAAAGATCGCCGTAGCCGAGGTCATCGCTGAGGATGTAGATGATGTTGGGCTTGGTGGCGGCAGCATGGCTCTCGACCTGCCAAAGCAGGGCGACCAGGGCGACGAGAAAAGTCAGGCGTTTCATGGCTGTTTCGGTGATGGACGGATAGTAAGACGGCGGGAGGGGGTGAAAAGGTAAAAGTGATCTCAGTCTCGTGCTACGGGGACCGGCGGCGACTTCTGTTGATGACAAGGGGGAAAGACCTTATGGCTGAAACGACGGGTTGCGGGCATCACTTAACGTGAAACCGCAGTTCTTAGCGGCAGTGTGCCGATGTCCGATGAAAAACCATGACGCCCCTTGATCCGAATCCGATGGAAAATGCCGCATTGCCTCCGACCCAAGCCGAGGTTGGGCAGGATGTAACCCTACCGGTCAAAGGCACTTTGATGGAGCAGGCGGAGACGCGGACGGAGGAAGCCAATCTGCGGACGGAGCAGGCGAACAAAAGCACCGAAGAAGCCAATACTCGCACCGTGGAGGCGAATGCGCGTACCGTCCAAGCAAACACGCGCACGGAACGGGCGGAACTAAGGTCCGAAATGGCGGAGGCACGGATCGCGCAGTTGCGGGATTCTGAGGTGAGTTACCGGCGGTTGTTTGAGGCGGCAAGGGATGGCATCCTGATCCTGGACATCGACACGGGGCGCATCGCGGATGTGAATCCTTTCCTGGTCGAGTTGTTGGGTTTCTCGCGAGACGAAATGATGGGAAAGACCGTGGGTGAACTGAGCCCGTTCAAGGATATCCTCTCCAATCAGCTCATGCTGGAGCGGTTGCAGCGGGAGGGTTATGTGCGCCATGAGAACTTGCCGCTGGAAACGCGGGATGGCCGACATATCGCCGTGGAGTTTGTCAGCAATGTCTATCAGGCGGGAGACAAGCAGGTGATCCAGTGCAATGTCCGCAACATCACGGAGCGGAAGGAGGCGGAGAAAGCACTGCTGGAGAGCGGAAGGTTCAACCGGGCCACCTTGGACGCGCTCGATGCCCATCTGGCGGTGCTGGACAAAGACGGGAAGATATTGGCAACCAACCAGGCCTGGCGTGAATTTGCCGAGGCGAACTCGGCTGACTGGCGGGCGGTTAGCGAGGGGGTCAACTATCTCACGATTTGTGAAGCCGCAGAGGCCCGAGGAGATCTGGATGCGGCCCAGACGCTCACGGGGATACGGAAGGTGGTGGCCGGGGCGTTGGGAACATGGACGTATGAGTATCCGTGTCATTCGCCCACGGAGCAGCGCTGGTTCACCTGTCGGGTCACGCGTTTTCCCGGGGAGGGTCCAGTACGGGTAGTGGTGGCGCATGAGGACATAACGGAACGTAAACAGGCGGAGGCCTCGCTGACGGACAGCCAGCAACGTCTGGCGCTGGCCACGGAATCAGCGCATATCGGCGTGTGGGACTGGAACGCGGCGGCGAGCCAATTAGTGTGGGACGCGCAGATGTACCGGCTGTATGGCACCAGCGAGCACGAGAGCGGCGGGGCTTACGAAGTGTGGAGCAAGGGAATACACGCCGAAGACCGAGAGCGATGCGAGGCCGAGATCGTCGCCGTGCTGGCGAGCGGGGAGGATTTTCATAGTGAATTCCGGGTCGTCTGGCCCGGTGGCGAAGTGCGTGACTTGGAAGCGCATGGCATGGTGCAACGGCAAGGGGAGGGAGCAGCGACGCGGATGATCGGCGTCAACTGGGACATCACCGCCCGGAAGAAGGCGGAGGCAGAACGGATAAAACTGGAGGGGCAGTACCGGCAGGCCCAGAAAATGGAAAGTGTGGGCCAACTGGCCGGAGGGATCGCGCATGATTTCAACAACATCCTGACGGTGATCATGATGCAAACCCAATTGGCCGAACTGGCGGAGAATGTGCCGGTGCAGGTGCGGGAAGGGCTGGTGGGGATAAGAGGGGCGGCGGAACGGGCGGCGAATCTGACGCGGCAACTGCTGTTGTTCAGCCGAAAACAAGTCATGCAGCCGCAACTGGTGGACTTGAACCAAGTGGTCAGCAACCTGAGCCAGATGCTGAGGCGGGTGATCCGGGAGGATGTGGCACTGCATCTGCACCTGCAATCCACGCCGCTGATGGTGTATGCCGATCCGGGCATGCTGGATCAGGTGTTGATGAACCTGGCGGTGAACGCCCGTGATGCGATGCCTCAAGGGGGCAGGATCATCATCGAGACGGCGGAGAAAATCATCGATGCGGAGCAGGCGGCCAATACTGCGGAGGCGGAGATGGTGGCCGGGCGGTACGTGTGGCTCAGCATAAGCGACACCGGCACCGGTATGACGCCGGAGGTCCAGACCCATATCTTTGAGCCGTTCTATACCACCAAGGAAGTCGGCAACGGCACCGGACTGGGATTGGCCACGGTATTCGGTGTCGTGAAACAGCATCTAGGCTGGATCAAGGTTTACAGCGAAGCGGGGAAGGGAACGACGTTCCAGATCTTCTTGCCGGCGAGCGATGAGTCCGCCGAAGCAAGAACGGCCAAGACGGTGTCGCAGGCCAGACCGCGCGGCGGCACGGAAACGATTCTCCTGGCCGAAGATGACAAGGCGGTACGCAAGCTTACGCGGGTATTGCTGGAGCGTAGCGGGTATGAGGTGCTGGAAGCGGAGGATGGTGTGCTGGCGCAATTGATCTGGGGTGAACAGCATGACCGTATCGCCCTGCTGCTGACGGATCTGGTGATGCCGGGCGGGATGGACGGGCGCGAACTGGCGGCGCGGTTGCTAGTCCAAAAGCCGGGGCTAAAGGTGATCTTCACGAGTGGTTACAGCGCAGACATTGCCGGGCGGGAACTGAAATTGGAGGCAGGACAGAGCTTTGTGCAGAAGCCTTGCCCGCCGAGTCAGTTGCTGGAGATTGTACGGAAGTGTTTGGATAGTTGAGAGGGAATGATTGATCGCTTTGGACGGGGTATCGGACAGAGGAGGGAGTTGCGGGGGATTGAAGCGAGTGATGCCGAGGTATAGTGCAGTGAGGCTTTTCATTTGTAACCTCTTTGCTACGCTATCGCCATGCGCTTCCTTCTTTTTTTAAGCCTGCTTTTGGCAGGCGCTTTTGCCCAAGCGATCGAGATCACGCATGGCCCCATGCTGGGGCATGTGACGAGTGACAGTATCCGCGTGTGGGCGCGGACAGCGAAACCGGGAACCTTTACTGTGCGTTATGGTCTGGAAGCGGATGCGCTGCACCAGAGTTCCGCCCCGGTGATGACTTCATGGACGCATGATTGTGCGAGTGACGTGGAGCTGAAGGGACTTAAGGCTGGGGCCAAGTATTTTTACGAGGTGGTGGGTGAGGGCGAGACGGCGGGACCGAAGGGGACGTTCAAGACATTACCCGCCGCCAGTCAGTATCAGAATGCGGAGCATAATCCGAAGGGGCTGTTCAATTTCCGGTTCGAGTTCGGTTCGTGTGCGAACCAGAACCCGGCCAATG
>CAZRGY010000079.1:0-11506 GCA_964599715.1 uncultured Verrucomicrobiota bacterium
CTGCTACCGCCTTTTAGTTTTTCCTCGAGGGTGGCTACCACAGCATCGGAACGCGGATTGAACATCTTCAGCGTTTGCTTGATCTCATCCACCGTGATTTCGGATGCATTCAAAAACTGCTCCAAGAATTTGATTTGGTAGAGGCTCAGTTTGGGCGGGGAAGCTGGAATGGGAGCCGCGGCAACCACCACTCCCGCACGGACAAGGATAAGCTCGCATTGAGCTGCCATTTTACGGTCAGAAGATTTCATCCCGGCCATGAGAGCCGGATGCGCATTGGTGCCGATCTGATTCAGCGCATAGGTCGCCCGACTAACCAGAGCGGGTGAAGCATTGGTCAGCAGCGGAATCAGATCTGGAATGGCCGGCTCTGCTTTGGGCCCCATGGCCGCCAGGCCCACACAGGCATTGTACTGCAGCACATCCAGTGGCCAAGACGGGGGAATGTGCTTCTGTAATGATGCCGGAGCCACCTTCCTCAATCTATCACGCAACTCATAGACGAAAGAGCGCTCCTTATGTAGAGCCAGCATTAACGGTTCGAGTGAAGGCTCACCGATCTTGGCCAGTGCTTCAGCCGCTACTCTCCGTTGTACGAAATTGGTACCGTTCAACTCGGCCATCCAATAACTCATGGACCGGTCCATACACCTCGGCTCGTTCCAACCCAAGACCAGCACCACCATGACACCCAAGGGAATCAGCAACAAAGCGACACCCGCCACCCACCACCGCCACTTTCGCAGCCAGCGAACGGGCGTTGCCGCCCAAAAAGTGCGCGGAGAATTGGGTTCGCCGGTATTCATGTTCACCTCTTTCAGATTCGTTGGACCAATTAACCGGGCCATCCGTTCAACCGCGTGGCTTATGCCATCCTTCAGGAAACGATCTTTTTCTTACGCAGATAGGCCCAGGCATATTTTATCCCGACCACCCAAATGACCATGGACAGCAGCGCTACGGGGATCATCAACCAATCCGTCACTTCCTCAGGCAACCAAAACTTGAGGTCCATCATCAAGAGGATGCTGAATAAAATGAAGAAATGCCGGTTCGTCGGCCATGGCCCTGGCGCGGCCAGCGGCAGCAAGTCGCCCTCCTCCGTCCATTTCCATTCCAACTTGCGGTAAGCCCAAAACACCAGCGGGAATACTGGCAGCATAGTGGCCGTATCCCAGTAATCCGCCCATGGACTGGGCAAGGCCCGCGTCACTGCGTCAAATGGCGAACTGATCAGCAGGATGATGCCGATGATTAAGATGATCCGGTCAGACTTGCCGGTGGGCTGGTCCCAAGCCCGCCACGTCCACAGCAACAAAAGCCAGAGCATGACGCCCAGCACGGCCAGACCAGATAGGCTCTCGCCCCAGCTTTGCGGGTTAATGAAATCACCTTCGCTGAATACCGTGATCAACTCCGAAAAGAAAAGCGTTGCCAGCGAAACGATCAGCACCCGCATCAGCTTGCGCGGCGGACTTCCCACTGTTTCCTTGCTGGCTTCTTCCCCCATGCTGCACTCTCTACTTCAACTCCCAGACTTTCACATTATCGATCGCGACTTCCTCACCATCCTTGCCGCCCATGCGGAAAACGAGGCCAGGCTTCTTCACTTTGAAATCGGGTGCGCTGGCTTTCAAAGGTTCTTTGCCAGCGATCTGCACCAGCACCTGCTCTCCTTTGTTCTCCAGCACCAGAGTGTACCACTGGCCTTTTTCGAAAGTAGTCTTGGCGGTCGCCAATACCTTGTTCTTGGATTCCGGGTTCGCCTTGTCGATATGCTCGGTGATTTGCCATGAAGTCTCGGTGAGGATGACGGAGAAAAGATGCCCCTTTTTCTTCAACTCTCCCGGTGCAGGATCGAAACCGATATTCCAAGTGCGCGCACCGTCAAAACGGAAATCCATTTGCACCACCATGTCCTGCACTGGCAGGCGGTAACGGAACGCGCCGACATGATTGTCTTTGGCCAATTGACTGGCCCGCAAGGAGCCTTCCGCAACCCGCAGTTTGCCCGTGTTCACCGCAAAACCCTTAGGCACGGCATCACCGGAGAAAGTTTCTTCCATCAGGGACTTGCCCTTTTTACCAAGCTTCAACTCGGGCGCTTCATCCGCACAGATGGAGGAAACACTGAAGATGACGGCGGCACAGGCCACGCCAAGACGGAATAGATTCGGGGAGGTCATGCCGTCATCCTGATGCGCCGGGGATTTTCTGTAAAGCCCCGGCTAGGCAGTCTGGCCGGCCGTTTACCGTTTCAGTTGCTTGATCGTGTTCCGCAGAACGACGATGGTGGGGCCGATCTCCCGCCAGCGTTCCTGCAAAGTGCCCGGCACATAGGTGGGCCCATCGTTGTGCGCCCCCAGCACGATGTCCGGAGCCCCATCACCATCCAGATCACCCACGTCCATGGTGATCCAGCGGCCAGAGAAACTGGCATCGAATGAAAAGGCGCGGAACTGACGATTCCCCATATTCTCAAGATAGATGAAGCTTTCCCGCGGAGAACGCCGATAATCCGGATAGAAAGAGATCACAGCGATATCCTGATCGCCATCCAGATCGAAATCTGCAGCCATCGCTTTGTAACACCCGTTGATGGGCAGGAAGAAGGATTCCACGAACTTGCCCTTCCCCTGATTCTGATAGATGCGCAGACCGTGATACGGGCGCATTGGCGGCACATGACCAGTGAAGTCACCATTATCACCATTGCAGGCCAGAATATCCACGAGTCCATCTCCATCCACATCGGCCAACTCGATGGTGGCCATGCCCCACGCTGGATGGAACTCGGCCACGGGCGTGATGTCAAAATCGCCCTTCTGGTTGTTGATACAGACGTAGATGCCCTCGCGCGCCTGGGCCATGCCCACCACCAGATCCGGCCAGCCATCGCCATTCAAATCCCGCACGCGCACGGAACCGGCGCCACAACGCTCGATGATGTTATGCTCCACGTAAGTACCATCCGCCTTGGCTTCAAACCAGGCCAACCGCCCCAGAATATTGCCATATCCACAATGGACCATATCAATGCGACCGTCTCGGTTGATATCCGCGAGCACCGTAGCGGCAGAACGGGGCAGGCCTGTGAGGATCTCCGCGAAACTGTCCTTACCCTTGGCCGGATTGCCGAGCCGAATGATCTTTGCATCCAGTTCATCCGAAGGCAGATAACTGCCCATCAGGGTGAGATAAAGATCATCCCCGGCAAATTGCAAATCCACCGGGGGACTGGAGTTGGCGATCTGGAACTCCGCCTTTCCTTTATCATTCAGCACCATCAAAATATTACTCATGCTCTCGCCGAAATAGATCTTATGCGCTTCCGTATCGATCTTCACCATAGTGGCCGAGGCTCCGACGCGCTCTGGGGATGGCTCCACCTGAAAATGTCTTAACCCGACCTCAATCGCCGGTTGGTTCGTGGCCA
This sequence comes from uncultured Verrucomicrobiota bacterium, assembly GCA_964599715.1. Taxonomy (GTDB): domain Bacteria; phylum Verrucomicrobiota; class Verrucomicrobiia; order Limisphaerales; family JAEYXS01; genus JAEYXS01. The sequence continues at coordinate 3,437 of CAZRGY010000079.1, forward strand.
AGGGAAGGCCGACCGGGGCATTGGCGAGATAATAGGTGCATATGGCGCGCCACTCCTCCACACTCATCATCGGCGCAGAGGGGATAATATTGGCCGCCCTAACTCGCGGGTCCAAAGCCAAGGCGTTCGTGCCGCCCTCGTTCATACCCAACCATTCCGCCATGCCGGGCAGGACTTCCATAGCCCAAGTCACCCGATCCAGCACATCCGGCTCCGGCCGGATATGACAGGCCGAGCAGACCTGCTGCGAGAGGCGTTCACCCAACGCCAGTTCATCCGCCACACTCATAGGAAAATCAGCCGACGACTTACTTGAAGGCCCGGCGCCAGACGAAGCTGCTTGCTTGCCCGACTCCGGCGGACGATTCACCGCCAGCCAAAGACCCAAAGCCAGACAGCCGACCGCGATCGCAGGAATCCAAGGATTGCGAGGTGCTGGAGCTTTATTCTTCGGGCGCATAGGTTTTTTGGCACTAATTGGAACACGAGTATAGTAGTGTAAGCCTCCCCGGTGGCAAAGGTTTAGGAAATAGAAATCGCGATTTTGTGCAACCAAGCCAGAAAACAGACTGTCCGGATTCAGGTACAAAAAAACGGCAGACCCGCAGGCCTGCCGTCTGAAAGATTAGGTCACCGGGAGTGAATCAGTCCTTGGCGTAAACCGTCCATGCGCCAGACTGGCGATCCGTCGCAGTGTTCACATTACCCAGCGTGGCACGCCGGTTGAGCTGCTCAGCATGACCATCCACAAAGAGATAGTCATACATGTCCGTCCCGTGCAGTTGAGAATTGTTCACCATCTGTGAGGTCGTTTCTGTTCCGCCATGGAACTGATTATTCGAATCCTCTACTTCCGCCCAACCCGCATTGCCCAAGTAATTAAGTGCAGAGATACGCTCCGTCAGGAGTAACGTCCCCACCGGATCAGTGACGACAGCATCAGTGACCGCCGGCTGACTGCGAATCAGACTCAAACGCCCAGCCACGTCATCAATCGGATTCGAGCGCCAAGCCCACCAGCCGTTATTGGGCGGACTGTTAGCCCCGCCCGGATCCGCCTGGCGCATAACCAAACCAACAGCCGTCTTCATCGCCGGATTCGGCGGCCAAGTATTATTCGTCGGGATAACGTTGCCCGTAGCTGCATCGTAATTGAAATTCGCATTCGGATTACCGCCGTTGTGTTGCGGCATCGAATACGAACGGCGCACCGAGCGCCATACATCCGTGGTAAGGCTAGGATTCGCCACCTGATTCCACGCCTGCACCTTGTCCGCCGGACAGATGGCCCACTTGTGCACCTGCGGAGTCATGTCACTACCTGTGCGGGTCGGATTCCAGTCGATCTGCCACGTGGCTTTGCCGCTATAGATGTTAAAGGGCGAGCCCATGTAGCTCATGACATAATCATCCCAACTCCAATGAGCACCCTCACTCACCCCCGCTGGCAGCGGCGCAGTGCGATGCAGACGGTTGATAGGTATCTTCAAATTGTTGTCTGACATATACATGCCATTACCAAGGCCCACCTGCTTCAGATTGTTCAAACAGCCGGCCGACAACGCACGCTGCTTGGCCTTGGCCAAGGCTGGCAAAAGCATGCCAGCCAGAATCGCGATGATCGCGATCACCACCAGCAGCTCGATCAGGGTGAATCCGCTGTGCCTCATTCGCCACAGTCGAATCGATTGAGTTTTGTTTTTCATGGGATGTTTTGGTTTAGCTTAACTAAAGTTCAGAAAATCATTTGGGCGCCAAAGCGACCTTGCCGGTTTCTGGGTTTAACACGAACTTCTGGCCAGCGGGTGCCGCCGGTAAACGGGAAATGATCCGATACTGGACCAATTGCTCTACTGAGGTGATAGGCGGCCAGACTTCACCTTCCGTCATGCTGGCGCGGGTACGGTTGTAGCCATCGATCGCCATATTCATGAACTCCAAGGCCGGAATCGGTTTCCCATCCTCATCCAATGTGGTGAATTCAGTCTTTTCATCCGCCGCTGGAGTAGCTGCGATAGGAGCGGTCGATCCCGCGACCGGCGGGGGAGCCAAGGGCGATGGCGTTGGCTCGGTCGCCACCACCGGGGTCGTCATCTCAACCGCCGGAGCGGCTACAGGCGGGGGCACCGCCACAGTATCAGCGTCATTACCCCCACAGCCAGTCAACCCGGCCACCATCCCGCATATTGCTAATAGTTTGAACAGCTTCATTGAGTAAATCGAATCTAGCCTCAAAAAAGCTTTAAAAACAGTACGCCGTTTGGGTGATTAGTTTAACTCAGATGAATTAATAGCTTTATTAGTAAGTATTTGTTATTCTTTGATATATACTATAAATTATATCTAATACTATTTCGAAACTCACACCCACAGATCCACCCAGAAAACTCTATAATCCCTATGTAAATCGCTCTATATCCGGAAAATAAAGAATTTATACATTCGTAAATTTAATTTCTTTCTTAATTTTCATTAATAATTCTACTACTTTGAATTCTAGAGCTCACTACGCATGGAACTAGTCACCCGTATTGAGCAATTCCACCCCCCAGAAGAGGGTAAAAAAAAAGAGGCAGGCTTGTTCAGCCTGCCTCCGTTGAATCAACCGCGATTTTCGCGGCAAATCAGTATTAATCTTTGGGATTCACCGTCCAGATACCCGACTGGCGATCTGTCGCAGTGTTCACATTACCCAGCGTGGCACGCCGGTTAAGCTGTTCAGCATGACCATCCACAAAGAGATAGTCATACGTATCTGCGCCGTGCAGTTGCGAATTGTTGACCATCTGCGAGGTCGTTTCCGATCCGCCATGCCACTGGTTATTGGAATCTTCCACTTCCGCCCAGCCCGCATTGCCCAAGTAGCTGTGGGCTGAGATGCGCTCCGTCAGTAGCATCGTGCCGCTGGGCTCAGGAATCATGGTATCCATCACCGCATACTGGTTACGGATCAGGCTCAAGCGTCCAGCCGTGTTATCCAGCGGATCCGAGCGCCAACCCCACCAGCCGTTGTTGGGCGCACCAGACGCACCCGCGTTCGCCTGGCTCAGCACCAGCCCCAAAGCCGTCTTCATGCCCGGATTCGGCGGCCAAGTGTTGCCGGTCGGGATATTGTTGCCTGAAGAAGCATCGAAATTGAAGTTCGCGTCCGGCTTACCACCATTATGCTGCGGCATCGAGTACGAGCGACGAACGCCCTTCCAAGTACCAGAGGTCGGCCCATTAAGCACCACATCCCATGCCTGCACCTTGTCCGCGGGGCAGATGGCCCATTTATGAATCTGCGGGGTTTGATCCGCCAAGCCGCCAGCGCTGGGATTCCAATCAATCCGCCACGTAGCTTTGCCGCTGTAGATGTTGAAGGGTGACCCCATGTAGCTCATGATATAATCATCCCAGCTCCAGTGAGAGCCCTCACTCACCCCGGCCGGCAGTGCGGCCGTGCGATGCAAACGAGTGATGGGTATCTTTTGCTTGTTGTCCGAGAGATACATACCGAAGCCCAGCCCCATCTGCTTCATGTTGTTCAGGCAACCGGCACTCAGCGCCCGTTGCTTGGCCTTGGCCAGAGCCGGGAGGAGCATGCCAGCCAAGATCGCGATGATCGCGATCACCACCAGCAGCTCGATCAAGGTAAATCCGCTGCGCCTGGTTTGCCACAGCTGGATCGATTGAATTTTGTTTTTCATGGGATGTTTTGGTTTAGTTTAACTAAAATTCAGGAAATCATTTGGGCGCCAGCGCGACTTTCCCCGTCTCTGGATTCAAGACGAACTGCTGGCCTGCCGGTGCTGCGGGCAGACGGGAAATGATCCGATACTGGATGAGCTGATTGACATTCGTGATAGGCGGCCAAGTCTCACCCTCGGTCATGCTCGCCCGGGTCCGCTCGTAGCCATCGATCGCCGCGTTCATGAACTCCAAGGCCGGGATCGGATTCCCATCCTCATCCAAGGTCGTGAACTCCGTCTTGGCATCCGCTGCGGCCGGAGCTGCCATCGCCGGTGCTTCGCCCGCCACCGGCGGCGGTGCCACTGGGGCCGGGGCCACTGTTTCCACCGGGGTTGCCATCTCCACTGCCGGCGCAGCCGCAGGCGGCGGAACCGCCACCGTGTCCGCATCACTCCCTCCACAGCCGGTCAATCCGGCCACCAACCCACACATCGCGATTATATTTTGTGACTTCATTTGAGTAGCCCTAATTTATACAAATAGTTAACCGAATACAGTACGTCTTTTGGGTGATTACGATAAATTTTAATCATTTTATAAACATTATAGAAAATATAATAATTTTTAGGAATTTCAACTTAAGCGTAATTAATACACTATAAAACCCACTTCAGGCCTCAATATCCAGCGAATAAATCGAATAAAACAGGAGGAAAATCCATCAAACAACGTATTTAAGACCTCTTACCCTCTGCATTGAGGTGCTGCGTGTCATCCAATTAAATTAGAAAATCTAAATAAAATCAGACTCTGAATACAATCTGACCAACTCTACTTTCTGATGATTGATAAGTGCTTGTTGATAAGGAAAGGGCGGGCAAACTTGCCCGCCCTTGTCTCAACTGAACCTAAACACCGTAGAACTCACTTAATCCTTAGCATTTACCGTCCAAGCGCCTGACTGGCGATTGTCCGCAGTATTCACCGTGCCCAGAGTAGCGCGCCGATTGATGTGTTCGGCATGCCCGTCCAAGTAGAGGTAGGTATACATATCTGCACCGTGCAGCTGTTTATTGGAATCCATTTGCGTCTTGGTCTGGGAGCCGCCATGGAATTGATTCCGGGAATCTTCCACTTCCGCCCAGCCAGCGTTACCGAAGTAGCTGAGCGCCGAGATACGCTCTGCCACCATCATCGTGCCACTCGGATCAGGCACCATGGTATCCGTCACCGCATACTGATTGCGGATCCGGATCAAACGCCCTGCCTTGTCGTCATTGGGATTGGAGCGCCAGCCCCAGTTGCCGTTGTTTGGACCACTGGCACCGTGCTGATTTTGACGAAGCACTAATCCGATGGCCGAGTGCATAGACGGATTCGGCGGCCAGGAATCACCGGCAGCCAGCGTGCCCACATTGAAGTTAGCATTCACTTTGCCACCATTGTGCTGCGGCATCGAGTAGGAGCGACGAACCCCGCGCCAAGTGTCCGAGGTCAGATTCGGGTTGGTTACCTGATCCCAAGCCTGGACTTTATCCGCCGGGCAGATGGCCCATTTGATGGTCTGCGGACGGGCAGCCGCTCCGGTCCGCGTCGGGTTCCAATCCATCCGCCACGTTGATTTGCCAGTGTAAAGGCTATTCGGGGCCCCGAGATAACTCATGATGTATTCATCCCAAGACCAGTGCGTCCCCTCACTGACGCCTGCCTCGGTAGGCTCGGTCCGCTCCAGACGGGTGATCGGCACCTTCTGATTATTATCGGCATTATACATGCCGAAGCCCAAGCCTATTTGCTTCATGTTGTTGGTGCAACCGCCCGTCAAGGCACGCGCTTTGGCCTTGGCCAAAGCAGGCAAGAGCATGCCGGCCAAGATCGCGATGATCGCGATCACCACCAGCAGCTCGATCAAGGTAAATCCGCCGGGCAAAGCCTGCCGCAGCCGGATCGATTTAGTTACGTTTTTCATAGGTATGTTTAGGAGTTTTAAAAAATCATTTCGGAGCCAAAGCGACTTTCCCTGTCTCCGGATTCAAGACGAACTGCTGGCCTGCCGGTGCCGCGGGCAAACGGGAAAGAATCCGATACTGGATCAACTGGTTGACGTTCGTGATAGGCGGCCAAGTCTCACCCTCGGTCATGCTCGCCCGGGTCCGCTCGTAGCCATCGATCGCCGCGTTCATGAACTCCAAGGCCGGGATCGGATTCCCATCCTCATCCAAGGTCGTGAACTCCGTCTTGGCATCCGCTGCGGCCGGAGCTGCCATCGCCGGTGCTTCGCCCGCCACCGGCGGCGGTGCCACTGGGGCCGGGGCCACTGTTTCCACCGGGGTTGCCATCTCCACTGCCGGCGCAGCCGCAGGCGGCGGAACCGCCACCGTGTCCGCATCACTCCCTCCACAGCCGGTCAATCCGGCCACCAACCCACACATCGCGATTATATTTTGTGACTTCATTTGAGTAGCCCTAATTTATACAAATAGTTAACCGAATACAGTACGTCTTTTGGGTGATTACGATAAATTTTAATCATTTTATAAACATTATAGAAAATATAATAATTTTTAGGAATTTCAACTTAAGCGTAATTAATACACTATAAAACCCACTTCAGGCCTCAATATCCAGCGAATAAATCGAATAAAACAGGAGGAAAATCCATCAAACAACGTATTTAAGACCTCTTACCCTCTGCATTGAGGTGCTGCGTGTCATCCAATTAAATTAGAAAATCTAAATAAAATCAGACTCTGAATACAATCTGACCAACTCTACTTTCTGATGATTGATAAGTGCTTGTTGATAAGGAAAGGGCGGGCAAACTTGCCCGCCCTTGTCTCAACTGAACCTAAACACCGTAGAACTCACTTAATCCTTAGCATTTACCGTCCAAGCGCCTGACTGGCGATTGTCCGCAGTATTCACCGTGCCCAGAGTAGCGCGCCGATTGATGTGTTCGGCATGCCCGTCCAAGTAGAGGTAGGTATACATATCTGCACCGTGCAGCTGTTTATTGGAATCCATTTGCGTCTTGGTCTGGGAGCCGCCATGGAATTGATTCCGGGAATCTTCCACTTCCGCCCAGCCAGCGTTACCGAAGTAGCTGAGCGCCGAGATACGCTCTGCCACCATCATCGTGCCACTCGGATCAGGCACCATGGTATCCGTCACCGCATACTGATTGCGGATCCGGATCAAACGCCCTGCCTTGTCGTCAATTGGATTAGAGCGCCAAGCCCACCAGCCATTGTTCGGCCCACCAGTCGCGTGCGAATTCTGCCGCAACACGAGACCGATAGCCGTGTGCATAGACGGATTCGGCGGCCAAGAATCACCCGCAGCCAGCGTGCCTACATTGAAGTTCGCATTAGGCTTGCCACCATTGTGCTGCGGCATCGAGTAGGAGCGACGAACCCCGCGCCACGTATTCGCAGTCAGATTCGGGTTCGTCACCTGATCCCAGGCCTGAACTTTATCCGCCGGGCAGATGGCCCACTTGATGGTCTGCGGCCGGGCAGATGCTCCCGTCCGGGTCGGATTCCAATCCATCCGCCATGTTGATTTGCCGGTATACAGATTGTTCGGAGCCCCAAGGTAACTCATGATGTACTCATCCCAAGACCAATGCGTGCCTTCACTGAAGCCAGCTTCAGTGGGCTCGGTGCGGTGAAGTCTTGTGATGGGCACTTTCTGCTTGTTATCAGCGCCATACATCGCAAAGCCCAAGCCCATCTGCTTCATGTTATTGGTGCACCCGCCCGTCAGGGCACGTGCCTTTGCTTTGGCTAATGCCGGTAAGAGCATGCCGGCCAAGATCGCGATGATCGCGATCACCACCAACAGCTCAATTAAGGTGAAACCGCGGGCAAAAGTGCGCCCGAACCAGTGCGGAACATCTTTTTCATTTCTTTTCATAGGTTTTCTAAGGGAGTGATGTTTCGAATAAGACTCAAAAACGAATCCAACCCACCGCGATAAAGCGAATCTTATTCTAAAACTTTTTTTATTTTTTGTAATTCTGAATCTCTACACTCAATTAATACACTTTTTATTTATTGATGTCTGTACGCATTTTGTGTGATAAGTTTGAATTAAATATCTTAAGGAAGATTAATTTAATTTCTTTTTAAAAGAAAGCACCGTGAACACAGCCCTGAAAACCCGTTTCACAAAACCCAATCCGAAGAAACCTAATTTAAAATGTAAATTCCTTATAATTAAACACTTAAAATTAATAAATCGCGCCAGATAATCGCCAATAAAAGCTCAATCCCGAGTTAAATCAGTAATTCTAATTTAAATTGGGAACACTGGCACATAACACCCGTGAAAGGTCAAATCTTCCTAGAGCGAATCGACATTCAAGCGAGCCAGAGCAGGGCTGAGGCAAGGTAAAGG